>JAIPDT010000049.1 GCA_021737545.1 Desulfobacteraceae bacterium | reverse complement strand
GGGTGCGTTCCAGGAGCAGGTCGGTTTCATCGGTCCCTGTATCAGGATTTGATGTTGGGTTTAGACGGCAGAAGACCAGTAGCTCGTTGTCGGGTCGTAATATTTGAATTTCACGGATATTTTCGGCTTCGGTTTCTGTAAATTCCACGACAAGCCGCTCAGGCTCAACCGGACATGCACCGTGAAGGGCGGCAGCCAGCAGATACCACGGACTTTTGCGAAACCCGGCATCCAGCCAGTTATCCTTTGGAATCTCTCCGCCCTGCCTTACACATTCGGAAAACAGAGCAACGTGAGGGCATTTCCGTTTTTTACCCGAAGCGCCGCAATTGCATTGAAGCCGGGGGATTCCGGTTTTAACATCGATTGTGAGAACCGAAACGCCCGGATCGGGATCATTTTTGTCCGGCACCAGGGCGGCAGCGTTTCGGTGATATTCCAGGCGATCCGGCGGCAGACAGGAGAACAGGTCTTCCAGAAGCATTTTTTAAATCCGATTTTCTATTCTTGATCCGAGTACTTTTTCGTGTCTTCTGCGTGCTGGGGCATGGCAGTATGACACGCCTCATAGCCCTTGTGCCTTAAACCGCTTTAAGCGCGATTTCCCGGACCTTTCCTTAGGCGTTGTCCATCTGCCCTAATAATGTTTCAATATGTTTTTGCCGGTCTGAGACCGGTTTTTTATATAAAGAGAATAGGCCCTCTGGTGCAAATTGTAAAGAAAATGGGTGACCCTAAAAATACGGCCCCTGCTTTCTCTTGACTTGATCAATAAAAGTTCATACAAAATTAAATTTTATTATTGGCAATTTTTATTTAAGGACAACAGATACGCATGGTTAAACAACGCGTAAAAGAAATGCTGCTTGCCGCGGCACGGGCTGCCTGGGAAGCAGGCGAACTTGCATCTTGTAATTTCCCGGAGGCAAATATAGAAGAGCCCAGGGCCGGGGCCCACGGCGATCTTGCCACCAATTTCGCCATGGCCGGGGCATCCGCCCAGAAAATGCCACCCAGACAAATTGCGCAAGCCATAGTGGGCCACCTGGCAGATCCGGAGGGTCTGATCGAAAAGACCGAAATCGCCGGCCCCGGCTTTATCAATTTCTTTATCAGGCCGTCGGCCTGGCTGCCGGTATTATCCGAAATTCACGAAAAAGAGGGCTCTTTCGGATCGGCGGACTTGGGGCAGGGCTGCAGGGTGCAGGTGGAATTTGTAAGCGCCAATCCTACCGGCCCTCTTCATATCGGTCACGGAAGAGGAGCTGTGGTCGGAGACACTATCGCTTCTCTGCTTTCTTTCTGCGGTTACCGCGTTGATCGTGAATATTATATAAACGACGCGGGAAATCAGATTCATACCCTGGGTAAATCGGTGTTTCTGCGCTGCCGTGAAATAGATGGCCGAAGTATAGAATTTCCTGAAGAGGCCTATCAGGGAGAATATATATATGAAATCGCAAAATCGGCAATTTCTCAAAAAGGACAGCAGCTCCTGGATACAGACGAGGAGGAAGCCGTAAAAATTTGTGCAGGGCTGGCGGCAGACGAGATTCTTGCGAGCATCAAAAACGATCTTGAAAACCTGGGGGTTCTGTTTGACAACTGGTACAGCGAACAGCAGCTCTATGATACGGGAAGGGTGAACCGGACGCTGGCATTTCTCGAAAAACAGGGACTCGTCTATGAAAATGACGGGGCCAAATGGTTTGCAGCCTCAAAATTAGGCGATGAAAAAGACCGGGTGGTGGTTCGCAAAAACGGGCAGACCACATATTTCGCCTCTGATATTGCATATCATCTTGAAAAATACGAGCGGGGATACGAGCAAATCATAGATGTTTGGGGGGCGGACCACCACGGCTATGTTCCGCGCCTGTCCGCCGCTTTAAAGGCTTTGGGCAAAAGGGAGGAACAGTTCAGAGTTATTTTAACCCAACTGGTAAACCTTTTGCGCAAAGGCAGGCCTGTATCCATGTCTACGCGCGCCGGTAGGTTTGTAACTCTCAGGGACGTGACAGAAGAGGTCGGACGGGATGCGGCCAGGTTCATCTTTCTGACCCGCCACCATGAAAGCCCCCTGGATTTTGACCTGGAGGTGGCAAAGGCCAGGACAAACGACAACCCCGTGTATTACGTACAGTACGTGCATGCCCGTATAGCAAGCATATGGAAAAAAGGGGCGGAAGAAAAAGGTATAAATACGTCTTCGCCGGGCAATCTCAGCCTGTTATGCGAAGCCGAAGAAATCGGGCTGTTAAAACAGCTGGCCAGATATCCCGAAACCGTGGCAGTAGCGGCCGAACTTATGGAACCGCACCGCATCGCCTATTACTTAATGGACCTTGCGGCATTGTTTCATGCCTACTATAATAAGCACAAAGTGTTAACAGATGATCCGGAACTGACCAAGCCACGGCTTTACATGGTCCTGGCAATACAAAAGGTCATTGGCAACGGGTTAAATCTGCTCGGGGTTTCGGCCCCGGAAATTATGTAGGAAAACCAATGGGCTTCCCGCATCCGAAAAACCGAGACACAGGACCCCGCGGCAGCACATCGGGGTGGCTGGTTCTGCTTTTAGCCGCCTCGGCATCCATGTTTATTATAGGAGTGCTTGTAGGCCGCAATACTGCGCCGGTTTACTTTGATATGGAAAACCTGGACAAAAAGCTCTCTGAACTCGAAAGCAGCGTACTGGCTGACAAGAAAGACGCTCAGAGCTCAACGCAAAAATCTCCGGATGATATTTCCTTTGAATTCTATGACAAGCTAAAGGAAAAAACAACCATAGACGAACACGAAGCCGGGCGACCCAGGGTACTTGCTCCCAAATATGAAAAACCCGATCCCTCGGAAATCGAGCCGGCCCGGGCAGCCGCCGGAAAAAAAGTGCAGCCCGCAGAGCCGGAAAGGACTCCTGCTTCGGAGCCCCCTGGAAAACAATACGCAATCCAGGTGGCATCCCTTCGTGATCCTGAAAAGGCAAAACAGGTTCGCAACAAGTTTTCCGCCAAGGGGTATCCGGTATTTACACAAATGGCGGTCGTGGAGGGAAAGGGCCGGTGGTACCGGGTTCGCCTGGGGCCTTACACAGGCCGCAACCAGGCAAAAGACGACTTAAGCCGCCTCCAGAAGGCGGGGGTGGATGCCATACTTTTATTAAACGATTAATCGGGGAACAAAGAGTTATGAAAATCACCAAAGAACAGGTGCGACACGTGGCGGAACTGGCCCGGCTTGATATCGATGAAGCCGATCTTGACGGATTCGCCCGCGACCTGGGCGATATTCTGGAGCATGCCGAAAGCCTGGGCCGGGTGGATACCACCGATGTGCCCCCCACGTCCCATGCGGTTGAAATCTGCAACGCTTTTCGCGAAGATTTCATAACCGGACATCTTGAAAATAAAGACGCCCTGGAAAACGCCCCTGAAGCAGAAGAAGGCAGCTTTGTGGTACCCAGGATAATCGAATAAGGAGTCGTTTGCCATGAAATCAGCCGATCTCTGCGGGCTCTCAATACACCGGGCACAGGAGCTTCTACGCGATAAGGAAATTTCAGCCGAAGAGCTAACCGGTGCGGTCCTGGAAAGAATCCGTACAAAAGATCCGGATATCGGCGCCTTTATCAATGTCACGGAGCAACTTGCCCGTAAACAGGCAAAACAGGCGGATGCCGCCATTGCAGAAGGCAGTGCGGGCCCGCTTGCAGGAATCCCCATTGCGATAAAAGATCTGATCTGCACAAAAGGGATTGCCACCACATGTGCATCAAGGATCCTGGCCGATTTTGTACCGCCCTATGATGCAACTGTAACGGAAAAACTGAATAAAGCGGGCGCGGTTATGGTGGGCAAACTCAACATGGATGAATTTGCAATGGGCTCTTCGACAGAAAATTCCGCTTTTAAGCTCACCAGAAATCCCCGGGACCTTGCACGTATCCCGGGAGGCTCCAGCGGGGGATCTGCGGCCGCGGTGGCTGCAGACATGTGTCTGGGATCGCTGGGCTCTGATACTGGCGGCTCGATTCGTCAGCCTGCCGCCCACTGCGGAGTGGTTGGATTAAAGCCCACCTATGGGCGTGTCTCGCGCTTCGGGCTGGTGGCTTTTGCCTCATCGCTGGACCAGATCGGCCCGCTTACAGGAGATGTCGAGGACACTGCAATAATGCTTTCGGTGATCGCCGGCCATGATCCCAGAGATTCTACCTCCGTGGGAAGGCAGGTCCCGGATTACAGAGCATGCCTTTCCACAGACATCAGCGGCTTGACCTTCGGGATACCGGTTGAATACCGCGGGGCCGAAGGACTGGACCCCAGAGTCGGCCGGGCATTTGAAGAGGCTTGCAAAACCCTTACAAAAGCGGGGGCCAAGTGTGTTGAAATTTCGCTTCCGCATACTGATCAGGCCCTTGCCGCCTACTATCTTATCGCTCCCGCAGAGGCCAGCTCCAATCTTGCCAGATACGACGGGGTCAAGTACGGATTTAGATCCCGGGAGGCGGCGGGGTTAAAAGATATGTATAAGCGCACCCGGTCCGAGGGCTTGGGCCCGGAGGTAAAACGCAGGATACTGCTCGGGACATATGCCCTGTCTGCAGGATACTACGATGCCTACTACAAAAAAGCCTCCCAGATCAGGACCCTGATCCAGCAGGATTTTGCCCGGGCGTTTGATAAATGCGATATTATCCTTTCGCCCACCGCGCCCACTCCTGCATTTAAAATCGGCGAAAAAACAGATGATCCCGTCCAGATGTATCTTTCCGATATTTTCACCCTGTCGGCAAACCTTGCCGGAGTACCCGGCATTTCCGTACCCTGTGGATTTACGGAGAACAATCTGCCCATAGGGCTGCAGATGATGGGAAACCATTTTGCAGAAGACGCCCTTTTAAAGGCGGCTTACGCATACGAGCAGGCAGCCGGCATAAACGGTAAAAAAACTGCGACAGGCAATAATGAGGCCTGAAGTATATTAAAGAAAGGAAGTGTTTCCATGTCGGTTCAGCCCAAAAAGGAAGATCTGCGAAAAGCTGTCAAATGGATAAGCGAGGTAAAAAAATACGAAAAACCTGATGCCCGGCATCAGGAACTCGTGGAACAAGCCGCGCTCAAATTCAACCTTTCCCCGTGTGATACAGAATTTCTTTATCGATTCCTGCGGGGAGAGGTCGAGGCGCCACAATAATAATCCCCTTTAAGGTTGTGGCTATGGCTTTTATTCGAATCCTTCCGGAAATCCTTTCCAACCAGATTGCAGCAGGAGAGGTGGTTGAAAGGCCTGCTTCGGTTGTAAAGGAGCTCTTGGAAAACGCCATTGACGCTGGAAGCGATCGCATCCATACCGAAATCGAGCAGGGCGGACGGTCTCTTATAAGAGTGTCGGACAACGGGGCGGGCATGAGCCATGACAATGCTTTGCTCGCAATAGAGCGGTATGCCACGAGCAAGGTCGCAACAGAGTCCGATCTGGCGGAAATCCGCAGCCTGGGATTTCGGGGAGAGGCGCTGCCCAGTATTGCTGCGGTATCCAAATTTCGAATGACCACCCGTAGCGCCGACTCTGATGCAGGAACCGAAATTGTGGTGGAAGGGGGAAAAATCAAAGCGGTCAACCAGACAGGGGCGCCTGTCGGCACGATGGTTTCCGCAGAACAGCTGTTTTACAACACCCCGGCCAGGCGCAAGTTTCTAAAGACCGTAAATACAGAAATGGGCCATATATCGGAGACCATGGCATGTATCGCCCTTTCCAGGCCGGGTATTCGGTTCCGCCTCGATCACAACAAAAAAACCGTAAAAGACTGGCCCAAAGCCGCGGATCCCTTTGAGCGAGTCGTGGATGTACTGGGAAATGAACTGGAAAACCTGCTTTACCCGGTAAGATACTCGAACAGCGCAGCCGGGGTTTCTGGCTGGATTGCGGATCCTTCGGTTACAAGAAGCGGCACATCAAGGATTTATGTTTTTGTAAACGGCCGCTTCGTCCGGGACCGGGGAGTCATATATGCACTTTGCGAAGGCTTCCGGGGCAGGCTTATGAAGGGGCGGTTCCCTGTTGCAGCGATATTTATCGATGTACCGGCCGCGGAAGTCGATGTAAACGTGCATCCCGCCAAGCAGGAAGTGCGGTTTTTAAAACAAAGGCAGGTAATCGAGGCGGTGCGGGCCGCAGTGGAAAAGGCCTGGTCCGCGGGCCGGACCGGGGCTTTTGAAAAAAGCACCCCTCATTTTCCGCCGCCACCGTGGGAGGACAAAAATTTTATCCCGCGGCAGGAATCTCATCAAAACACTGTATCAGAGCCTGCAGCTGAATATAAAACACCCGGCAAATCTTTGCGGCACACGCAGGCGGAACTTTTTGAACCAGGTTCTTTTTCAGAAGCGGCTGTCATAGGTCAGTTTCAAAATACCTATATAATATGCGACAAACCCGGTGAGCTTGTTTTGGTGGATCAGCATGCAGCCCACGAGCGCATCATATATGAGCGGCTCCACAACACGAGAAAAAGCGTTGAGGCCGGATCCTCGCAACAGCTTTTGATGCCCGAAACGGTAGAGGTCGGATACAGGCAGGCCTCTGCGATAAAATCACTTCTGCCGGAATTAAACGCCATTGGATTTGAGATCGAGCATTTCGGCGGCGATACCTTCGCGGTCAAAGCGGTGCCTGCCGAACTTGCGGATCGGCAAATAACCCCCCTGATCTCGGATATCGCGGAAACGACTGAAAACACGGGTGCCGGTCCGGATATATCCGGCCTGACAGATCAGTGCATCACGGTAATGGCATGCCACGGGGCGATCCGTGCCAACCAGGCCCTGAGTAAAGAAGAGATGACATCGCTTTTAAAACAACTCAGTGCATGCGAAAATCCCTTTAACTGCCCTCACGGCAGGCCCACCATGATCAGATGGTCGCTGCAGTTTCTGGAAAAAAGTTTTAAACGAACATTGTAAAAAATGATTGATTTTTTAATTTACAAGCTGTAAATTTGAGGTCACTCAGTAATAAATAAGGAGTTGTCTACCATGATGCGCAAAATGATTTATGCGGTTTTAACCTTGGCATTTGCCTTATTTGCTGCGGCCATGCCGACAAACGCCATGGACATGGGGGTTCAATCTTCGCTCAGGCTCTCGCCGATCAGTGTGGAGCAAAGCATGGTGGGAGCCAGAATCGACAAGTTCCCGTATGTATTCACCCCCAAGGGAGGATTCGGCATTTCGGACGAAAAACAAGGGGACACGCTCAAGGTGTTTACCATTGGCTGCGGCCTTGATTATTATCTGTCTGAAAAGGCGCTTAAACCCTATGCCGGCGCAGATGTATTGCTCGATTTCATCGACGACGACAACTCGGACTCCTCGCTTTCGATTATTCCGCATATCGGGGCGGAATACTGGCCTAACAAAAACTTCAGCTTCGGCGCGGATATCGGTCTGCAGGTCGGCTTTGGTGACTACTATAACAGCGAATTTCGCTTCGGCACGGCAAGCACTATTCACGCCACCTACTACTTCGGCGGTGAAGAATAAGCCTCGGGCGCGAACAAGGTTAAAGGTTTAAGAAAGGAAAAGCCTCGCCTTTTACAATTCTATTTTGAGAGCCGGTCTTTTAGTATTCTGTTGACCACCTGGGGATTGGCTTTTCCCTGAGTCTCCTTCATGACCCGGCCGACGAAAAATCCGAAAAGCTTGGTTTTACCTTCCCGATACCGTTGAACTTCCTCGGGGTGGTTATCCACAACCTTTGCTACAATTTCTTCTATGGCGGATTCATCGCTTACCTGAACCAGCCCTTTTTCATCCACGATTGTCTTTGCATCCTTATCCGACTCCGCCATTTCGTCAAAAACGGTCTTTGCAATCTTGCCTGACACCACACCTTCTTCTATAAGCCGGATCAGACCTGCAAGTCGTTGCGCAGACACCGGCGACCCGGCTGCGGTAACCCCTCTTGTGTTTAAAAGCCCCATCAGTTCTCCCATTATCCAGTTGCTGGCGGTTTTGGGGTTGTCAAGCCCTGAGGCGCAATCTTCAAAATAATCGGCTAATTCTCTGGATGCTGTCAGGACGTCTGCGTCATACTCCGGCAGGGCATAGTCTTTGACAAAACGCCTGCGCCGCTGGTCGGGGAGTTCAGGCAGGGCTTTTTTGACTTCCTCAATCCAGCCATTGTCAATTACAAGGGGGACAAGGTCCGGGTCCGGAAAATATCTGTAATCGTGTGCTTCCTCCTTGCCGCGCATGGACACGGTAAGGTTTTTTTCCGCATCCCACAGGCGGGTCTCCTGGACCACAGAGCCGCCTTCGCCGAGCACCTCTATCTGGCGCTCGATTTCATATGCGAGGGCTTTTTCAACAAATTTAAAGGAATTAAGATTTTTTAATTCAGTGCGGGTGCCGAATTCGGATTCTCCTTTAAGCTTTACGGATACATTTGCATCGCACCTGAAACTGCCTTCTTCCATGTTTCCGTCAGATATATCCAGATATCTCAGGATTGCACGAAGCTGGCGCAGATATGCGCCAGCCTGTTCCGGCGATTTTATATCAGGTTCGCTTACAATTTCGATCAGAGGGACTCCGGTGCGGTTGTAATCCACGTAGCTCACGGGCCTGTCCGGGTCATGAACAAGCTTTCCCGCGTCTTCTTCCATGTGGATCCTGGTAATTCCGATCTGCCTGGTTGTGCCGTCTTCCAGGGTGATGTTTATATGCCCCTGTCTTGCAATCGGCAGTTCATACTGGGAGATCTGATATCCTTTGGGAAGGTCCGGGTAAAAATAATTTTTCCTGGCAAAACGGCTTGTCCCTTCTACATGGCAATTGGTTGCCAGGGCCATTTTCATGGCATACTCCACAACGCCCTTGTTTAACACCGGCAGCACGCCGGGCATGCCGAGACAGACCGGACATACGTGCGTATTGGGAGGAGCGCCGAAGGCGGTTGAGCATCCGCAGAAAATCTTGGTCCGTGTTTTTAACTGGGCATGGACTTCAAGCCCTATAACCGGTTCAAATTTCATGTCCCGTATTCCTTTTTCCGTAAATCTGCTGGTTTGATAAATAACAGTATTATTATCTGCCATGAAGACAAATCTTTTTCAACCCCGGGCATGGTTTTTTATTTTTGACAAACATCGAGCCCTGCGGCTATATTAATCAGTTTATACGACTTACAATATATTTGCGGGGGTATTATGGAGTTTTTTCTGTGCGTGATCGGCATGGTCATGATTCTGGAAGGATTGCCTTATTTCGCATTTCCGGACAGAATGAAGGAAATGATGCACCGTGTCCTGGAAATGCCGGATGCCGGGCTGCGGAAATTCGGCTTCATACTGATGATAGCAGGCCTGTTTCTGGCTTATTTAGGCAGGAGCTATTTTAGATGAGTAAAAGCGGCACAAAAGATAAATCTCCCGGCTATGACATAAACGATTTTGACTACAAGCTGCCAGAAGACCTGATTGCCCAGTACCCTGCGGATCAACGGGAAAACTCCCGGCTGATGCTTCTGGACCGCAAAAAAGGAGGGACCGAACACCGGCGGTTCCTTGAACTGCCCGGGCTGCTAAACGAATCTGACGTACTGGTTGTAAACAATACCCGGGTTATACCGGCGAGGCTTTTGGGTCACAAGGAAAGCGGCGGCAGGGTCGAGGTGCTGATAATAGATTATGCAGGCGGCAAGCAGAAAGGTGTCTCCCCCTACACCTTTGAATGTAGCTGTCTTATCCGGGCTTCCAGGCCGCCCAAGCCCGGAACAAAACTCGTGTTTGAAAGCGGGGTGTCCGGCCGGGTGATCTCTTCTGATCAGATGACCTGCAGGATTGAATTCACCAGCGCGATTCCTTTTACCAGGGCGCTCGAAGAAATCGGCCGCGTACCTTTGCCCCCTTATATACGAAGATCCGAACAAGATACGCAAACAGACGACAGGGAGAACTATCAGACTGTGTATGCTGTGCAAAACGGGGCTGTGGCGGCTCCGACTGCCGGATTTCATTTTTCGGACTCCCTGCTCGGGCAGCTCCAAGCAAAGGGTATCGAAATCATAGCGGTTACTTTACATGTGAGCTACGGCACTTTCATGCCCGTGCGGGTCTCAGACATCAGGGAACACCGGATGCACAGGGAACATTATCATATAGACGAGCATGCCGCAGAGAGGATCAACAGGGCCAGGCAGACGGGCAGGCGCATAGTGGCGGTGGGCACCACTTCGGTGCGCACCCTGGAATACGCGGCAAACAAGGCAGGCAGAATAGAGAGTTGCAGTGGGGAATGCGACCTGTTTATTTATCCCGGTTACAGATTTAATATAATTGATGCAATGATCACCAATTTTCACCTGCCGAAATCCACCCTGTTGATGCTGGTTTCGGCTTTTGCAGGAAGAAAAAACATTCTTGCAGCCTATAGGGAAGCAACAGAAAAGGGTTACCGTTTTTTTAGCTATGGCGATGCAATGATGATCCAATAATAAAATTTGCGATTACGAATCCGCACAGCAAATCGGAAAACCTGATGTCCGCATTTTTAATAGAAGCCAGATCATCGGAAACCAAAGCCCGGGCCGGGCGACTCAAAACCGGCAAAGGTACCGTAAAAACCCCTGTTTTCATGCCTGTTGGCACCCTTGCGACAGTAAAGGCAATGTCGCCTGAAGACCTGGTTGAATGCGGGGCACAGATAATACTGGCAAACACCTACCATCTTTATCTGCGGCCCGGCTGTGATATAGTCGAACTTTTCGGAGGTCTTCACGGTTTCATGAACTGGCACAGGCCTGTTTTAACAGACAGCGGAGGCTTTCAGATCTATTCGCTTGCAAAGATGTCTGAAATCACTGAAAACGGATATGCTTTCCAGTCCCACATTGACGGCTCCAGACATCTTATCACGCCGGAGGATGCGGTAAATATCCAGGCGCGATTAAATTCCGACATCATGATGTGCCTTGATCAGTGCATCTCCTATCCAGCAACCGAAAATGAGGCGGAAGATGCACATCGTTTGACAGTCTCCTGGGCTAAAAGATGCCGGGAACAAAAGACACGGCTGGGGGAATTATCCGACGGGCTTCTTTTCGGTATTGTCCAGGGCGGCATGTATCGACGCCTGCGCGAGCTTTCCGCTAAAGCCCTGGCAGAGCTCGATTTCCCCGGCTATGCCATAGGTGGATTAAGCGTGGGAGAACCAAGAGAACTTATGTATGAAACAGCCCGCTTCACCCTTCCATTTTTACCTGAACAAAAGCCCCGGTATGTCATGGGGGTGGGCAGGCCTGAAGATCTGGTGGAAATGGTGGGATACGGGGCGGACATGTTCGACTGCGTCATGCCCACCCGCAATGCAAGAAACGGTCAGTTATTTACAGCCGCCGGCACAATCAACATCAACAATTCAAGATTTCGCACGGATACCGAAGCGCCCGAGCCGGGATGCACCTGTTATACTTGCCGCGGCTACAGCCGCGCCTACCTCCATCACCTTTACAGAAACCGCGAACTTTTGTCCTGCAGGTTAAACACCATTCACAATATCCATTACTACACAGACCTTATGCGGCGCCTGCGGGAGGCTATAAAGAATGATGATTTCCCGGAATTTAAAAAAAAATTCTACGACAAAAGGGATCTGCATCCGCCGAAAGACAAAAATTGATCAAATTTCGGTTGTCATAATCACAGGGTTTTTTGCTTTTCCGCAATATAACCAGGATTCGGGCTTGTCTTGCTGTTACTATGCAGCAGTGTTCCTGCAAGTTCGGGATATTCGGCAACAAATAAAATTATTTGCAAACTAAAGTCCATTAATTTATATTAAAAAAATTAACCTCTTCGGTCCTTGAGAGGTCATTAAAATCAAAGATAAAAGGAGAAAACAAATGAAAGAACAGGTACAGTCGGTAATTGACAAAATCCGGCCCTCTCTTCAGGCTGACGGCGGGGACGTGGAGCTCGTGGAAGTCGAAGACGGCGTGGTCAAAGTGCGGCTGCAGGGCGCATGTGCGGGATGCCCCATGTCCCAGATGACGCTTAAAAACGGGATCGAACGTATGTTGAAAAAAGAGCTGCCGGACGTAAAATCAGTGGAATCAGTGTAAATTTTGCAGCGAACCGATCTGCCGGGGTGAAGGATGGCAATTGCAGAAAAAATGGCGGATTTTATGGATAAATCTTCCTGGATCCGCAAAATGTTCGAAGAAGCCGCACGCCTTAAAGCGATTCACGGGGAAGATAACGTATTTGATTTCTCGATTGGGAATCCGAATCTTGATCCGCCCGCCGAATTCAAGCAGGGCTTGAAACAAATAGCCCAAAATCCTGATCCCGGTTTGCACGCCTATATGCCGAACCCGGGCTACCCCCATACCCGTAAAGCGGTGGCGGATTATCTTTCCGCCGAGCATGGCGCAGATATCTCCGGAAACGAGATTATCATGACCTGCGGAGCTGCCGGGGGTCTGAACATCACCTTAAAGGCGATTCTGAATTCCGGCGAAGAGGTGATAACACCTGCCCCGTATTTCATGGAATACTTCTTTTACGTGGACAATCACGGCGGCAGGCTGGTCCCCGTCCCCGCCCGTTCAGATTTCACTATGGACGTTTCCGCTATTGAAGCCGCGGTCACGGAAAAAACCCGGGCGGTTCTGATCAATTCACCCAACAATCCTACCGGCCAGGTTTACCCGGAAGAAAATTTAAGGGAGCTTGCAGATTGCATTTCGGCAAAGAGCGGGGAGCTCGGCAGGTGCATTTACCTGATTTCAGATGAGCCGTACAAAAAGATAGTTTATGACGGGATCCGGGTGCCAAGCATTTTTTCCTGCTACAGCGACAGTATCATAGCCACTTCGTATTCCAAGGACCTGTCATTGCCGGGCGAACGCATAGGGTTTACGGCCGTCAACCCAAAAGCCTCTGAAAAGCAGCTTCTGCTCGATGCAATGACCCTTACAAACCGGATTCTGGGCTTCATAAACGCCCCGGCTCTTATGCAGCGGGTGGTGGCCGATCTTCAGGGCGTCCACGTGGATATATCAGAATATGAGCGAAAGCGCCGCCTGATGTGCGAGGGCTTATCCGGGCTCGGCTACCGCTTCATACGTCCTTCCGGAGCATTTTACCTGTTTCCCGAGTCTCCTGTTAAAGACGATCTTGAATTTATACGCGCCCTGCAGGATGAGTTGATACTGGCTGTCCCGGGCAGCGGATTCGGCGGACCCGGCTATTTCCGGCTCTCTTTTTGTGTCTCGGACCGTACCATCATCGATGCCATGCCGGGATTTGAAAGAGCGATTAATAGATTCTCCGGTTAATGGGGACAGATCCGGAATCTGTCCCTTCAGACGAGGGCGGCTCCCGGCCGCCTTTGTGTTTATGAGGCTCAGGAAAAACCGGACGAGGGATTAGACGAGCACGTGGTGTTTATTTTCCCGGAAGAACCTCCGATGGTATTTGCGGCGCTTATGCACCGGGTTACTTCACGGCTGCCGCATTTGTCGCACACAGGAGTTTCAGAATTGCTTCCGATGACAATAGCTTCAAACTTCCTTTTGCATTTCTCGCACTGATATTCATAAATCGGCATAAGACAAGCCCCTTTCAAATGATTATTTTGTTTTTTAAAATATGATGGCAAAGTAAAAAGTCCAATATCTGCGTTGCCCTGCATACCTTCGGAATTTCACGTACGATTAAAGTACGCTGCATTCCTCGGTATTTGCGCGCCTTGATCTTGAACTTTTTATTTTGCCATCCCAAAATTGATTTTTTACGAAACTGTCAAAATATAATAATCATTTTATAGTCCGCGGCAACCGCTTACACAAGCGGGGATTATGTCCCGGAAAAAAATAAACCAGGAGGTGCAAGCCCTATGAGTGTGAGAAAACCAGTTTTTGCCGGCACCTGGTATCCATCGGGTGCCGGGGAATGCAGGCGAATGATTGAATCGTTTCTTAAGGAAACCAGATTCCACGCGGACATATCCGCCCCGGCCGCCGGAGGAATCGTACCGCATGCCGGCTGGCCTTTTTCAGGCGATCTTGCCTGCAATACAATATCATATCTCCAGGCAAAAACAGATGAAGGCCAGCCGGACGTGGTGGCGGTATTCGGAATGCATCTGCCGCCCGGAGCACAGCCCCATATCATGATCCGGGGCTCCTGGCAGACCCCTTTGGGTGAACTGGAAATCGCCGGGGATCTGGCCGAAAAAATCGCGGGCCAATACAACTGCAAAATCGAAACACCCGACAATTTCGTCCCGGACAACACTATTGAGCTGCAGCTTCCGTTTGTGAAATATTTCTTTGACAATGCACGGCTTTTGCCCATAGGCATGCCTCCTTCGGATACCGCCATAGAAATCGGGCGTTTTGCGGCCCAAGAGGCTCACAAACAAGGGCTTCAAATCAAGATTCTGGGCTCCACGGATCTGACGCATTACGGCCCGAGCTTCGGGTTCACGCCGGCCGGAACAGGCAGGGAGGCATTTGAATGGGTAAAGAATAAAAATGACCGGCAGGTTATAGACCAAATGCTGGAAATGAACCCCATAAAGGTTGTCCGGGAGGGCCTGTCCAACCAGAATGCCTGCTGTGCAGGAGCAGCCGCTGCAGCCATTTCCGCGTGCCGGGAAATCGGTGCAAAGAAAGGACATCTCGTGGGCTACAGCTCCAGCTACGAGAAAAACCCGGATTCCACTTTCGTAGGCTACGGCGGAGTTGTGTATACTGCATAAAGGGATATGTCCATTCTGGTTTCAGTGATTATACCGGTATATAACCGCGGCAAATGGATCCGGCAAGCCGTAGACTCGGTTCTTTCACAGGAATATGAGCCGCTTGAGCTCATAGTGGTGGATGACGGTTCAACAGACGCCACCCCCTGGGTCGTCTCCTCATACGGCGACCGCCTCAGATTCATACGCCAGGCAAACTCGGGGGTGAGCGCTGCAAGGAACCGGGGCGCAGCCGCGGCCCGGGGCGAATGGATCGCCTTTCTGGATTCC
>JAIPDT010000048.1 GCA_021737545.1 Desulfobacteraceae bacterium | reverse complement strand
CCTGCATTATCACAACAAGCCCCAAAAACAGCGCTCAATCGCTCAGGAAACTCTTGACATATACGCTCCTATCGCTTCCAGGCTCGGGATATACTGGCTTAAAAACGAACTGGAGGAAAACTCCTTCTACTACGCCAACCCTGAAGAATACCAGCGCATGCAGGACCTGCTGGAGACAAATCGGGAACAGCGCGAGCATTATGTGTCCACGGTCAAGACACTGATAGAAGAAAAAATGGCCGAGGCGGGCATTGCCGCCGAGGTTCAGGGAAGACACAAGCAGTATTACAGCATATACCAGAAAATGATGAGCCAGGACCTGGAATTCGAGGAAGTATATGACATCATTGCATTCCGGATTATTGTTGAAAACGTGGCCCAGTGTTATGCAGCCCTTGGGAACATCCACTCAAAATGGAAGCCAATATCCAAAAAGATCAAGGACTATATAGCCGTTCCCAAGCCCAACATGTATCAATCGCTTCACACAACTGTAATCGGGCCCTACGGCGAACGCATGGAAATACAAATCCGGACCCGGGAAATGGATCATGTTGCCAAATTCGGAATTGCGGCGCACTGGAGTTATAAGGAGGGCAAAACACGGGGAATCACAACGGAAAACACCTTTGCATGGATCCACAATCTTGTGGAAAACCAGAAAAACTTCGGCAACCCCGAGGAATTTCTTGAAAACGTTCGAATCGACCTGTTCCCCGACGAAGTCTTTGTGTTCACCCCGCAGGGCGAAGTCAAATCTCTTCCCAAAGGGGCCACACCGGTCGATTTCGCCTATCAGATCCACACCGAGGTGGGCAACGAATGCACGGGCGCAAAGGTCAACGGCCGGCTTGTCTCGATTCAGTATGAACTAAAGACCGGAGACATCGTTGAGATCCTGACCGCAAAAGGGCATCAGCCCAGCAAGGACTGGCTCAATTTCGTCAAGACCGTAAAAGCGAAATCCAGGATACGCCAGTGGATACGCAAACAGGAAAAGACACGCAGCCTGAGCCTGGGGCGCGAATTGTGCGAAAAAGCCTTCAGAAAGCACAAGCTAAACTTTTCGTCAATGCTCAATACCCCGGAAATGGAAAAAGTTGCGGAATCGTTTAATTTCAAGTCCGTGGATGATCTGATCGCCAGTGTGGGGCTGGGCAAAATCACACCGCTGCAAATTATCCGGAAGCTCTATCCCCAGGTATCGGAAAAGAAAGAAACCACACTTATCGACAGGCTGATGCGCCCCAAGGACCGCAGACGCCGGGATAAAACGGAGGGAGTATCGGTTCACGGCATGGATGATATCCTGATCCGATTTGCCAAGTGCTGCCAGCCGGTTCCCGGAGACCCGATCACGGGCTACATCACCCACGGGCAGGGAGTTACGGTGCACCGCAGCGGATGCATCAATGCCTTGAAATTAAACCCGGACCGTCAGATCGACGTGGAATGGAAAAATGATGAAAAGACTCAGTTCCCGGTTTCCATAAAAATCACGGGCTACGACCGGATAGGGCTGCTGGCCGAAGTCTCTACTGAAATCAGCAAAGCGGGCGCCAATATCCATGACGTCCGCATAGAAAGTCGAGGCAACAAGTATTTTTACGGGGAGTTTACAATCCTGGTAATGGATCTTGCCCACCTGGACGCTGTTATGGCCAGACTAAAAAAAGTATCCACGGTACAGGAAGTAAAAAGGGTTTAGCGTAAAAGCCGCGCTACGGAGCCTTTGCCACAAGGCCGCTTCTAATACAGCTGGCACAAACGGTCATTTTCTTTACGCTTCCCTGGTGCATAGCCCGCACCCGCTGCAGATTCGGGCTGAAACGCCGTTTTGTGACATTATGGGCATGACTGACATTGTTGCCCACCATGGGTCTTTTCCCGCATATATCGCATACTCTGGACATATCTAGCGCATCCTCCAATCAAGATCGATTCATAAAAAAATAAATATATAACTTAAATTTTTTATTTGTAAAGACTTTTTTACTGCTCAGGGGTTACGGCCCCCCTATCAAACCCGCCCCCCCCGGGGCCGGTCGGGGGGGGGGGGGGCTCCTCTCCGTCCCTGCCCTCGCGGTTCTCTATTTCCGCCAAATACTGCCTGCACCGTTTAATATAATCACCGGCTTTACTGCTATATTCTTCCACATCCGGATATTTTTCGGCCACCTTTTCAAACCGTTTCAGTGCGGCCTGAAAATGCTCGGATTTAAAATAAAAACGGCCTACATAAAATTCATGTCCGGCCAGGCGCTTCCTGCATTTTTCTATCCTGGACACGGATTTTTGAGCGTATTCGCTTTCCGGAAACCGGGATCTGAGCCGGTTGAAAACTTCCAGGGCTTTTTGCGTGGGCACCTGGGTCCTGTCTATACTCTTAATGCGCTCGTAATGGCACATGCCTATCCGGTATATCACATAGGGGATTTCGGAGTCACTCGGATGCATGCGCTCATAATACTCGTAGGCGGACAGGGCCTGCTCGTACTTGCCAAGATTATAATGGGCATCGGCAATCCGAAGTTCCGCCTTTTTGACATGCGGGCTGTAAGGATACCAATCCCTGAGGCGTTCGTAAGACTTTATGGCCTTATTGTAATCCTCTTGCCGGAAATATTTATCTCCCTGCTCTGCCAACTCCGTGGCTGTTTTTTCCTGCTTTTTGCCGAACCATCCCGCACATCCGACAGCACCGATAAGCAGAAACACGCACAGCACTGCTGCAATACTGCTATTTTTCATATTTTACGTATCCATTCCCATTCCGGTTCAATATCTCTGGGCTGTTTTGCTTCAAAAACTATTCTCGATGTAATGGGATGCCTCCGTGGCCGCAACAGCGCCGTCTCCGACCGCCGTGACCACCTGCCGCAAAGGGGTGTTACGAACATCGCCTGCGGCATATACGCCCGGAACAGAGGTCTGCATGCGCTGGTCCGCCCTGATAAAGCCGTTTTCATCCAGATCCACCGCTCCCTGGAGAAATGCGGTGTTAGGAGTCACTCCCACCCAGATAAAGCAACCCGAAACCTTCAAATCCGACTCCTCGCCGGTCTTTACATTTTTTACACTTACGCTTTCAACACCGGCATCTCCCCCCTTTACTTCCAGGGGAATGGAATTCCAAACCATCTCTATTTTATCGTTTGCAAACGCCCGCTCCTGCAGTATCCGGGTTGCCCGAAGCTGATCGCGCCTATGAATCAGGTGGACCTTGTCAACAAAACGGGTTAGAAACAGACTCTCCTGCACTGCGGTATCTCCGCCCCCAACCGCCGCCACTGCGGCATCCTTGAAAAACGGCGCATCACAGGTGGCGCATGTGGATACCCCCTGCCCGTAATACCTGTCTTCGCCGGGGATGCCGAGCTTTCTCGGAGAAGCCCCTGTTGCAAGTATAACCGCCCTGGCAGAAACTTCTCCGCCTGAAAGACGCAGTTTTTTTACAGGACCGGACAGATCCAGTCCGGTTACTTCCTCGGTTGCAATTTCCGCATCAAAACGCTGGGCCTGCTCGCTGATTTTCATCATCAGCTCGGCACCGCTGATGCCCTCGGGGAACCCCGGATAATTTTCAACCAAGTCTGTGACAAGTATCTGCCCCCCGGGGGCCGCCTCTTCTAAAACCAGGACCGAGAGCCGGGCGCGTGCGCTATAGATGGCTGCACTCAGCCCGGCCGGACCCGCCCCGACAATCACCAGATCATATTCGGTTTTTTTCATTCCACACCGCTACAAACTTTTGTTAATTGCATCCTCGAGCTTGGCCTTCTGCACCATGCCCACGATCTGTTCCATCTTTTGGCCGTCCTTGAACAGGATCAGGGTAGGAATGGCCCGGATGCCATAGTTGCTGGGAGTGGCGGGGTTGTCATCCACGTTGCACTTAACGATTTTGACCTTTCCTTCGTAATCCCTGCTGATTTCTTCGAGCACCGGGGCGATCGCCTTGCAGGGCCCGCACCAGGGCGCCCAGAAGTCCACCAGCACCGGTTGATCGGATTGCAAAACTTCCTGGTCGAATGTGTTGTCGTTGATTTCCTTGATTCCCTCGGCCATTTTTCTTCCTTCCTGATTCATTTTGCTGTTGCCGGTTTCCGCCGGAAATTGCATAAGCAAAATGAAATTCCCGGCGCAAAAGCCGTAGCATTGATCTTTACTACGGCACCATCTTATTGTCAAGATAACCATCCTGACAAGTTTTTCAAAAAACAAATATTGTCTCCAATCAGCCTGATAAAAATTATCAGCCTGAAAATTTATTGACCCGAGTGGAATTGTTTATTAATATTTTATGTTTATATATTTTTTAATTTGTAATTTTTTGTAAACATACATTTTGTTTTTTTACAGGATGGAAAAGATCATGGTTGAACTTGATTTTGAAAAAGGCGGGGGGCTTCTTCCTGCAATAGTCCAGGATTATAACACGGGAGAAGTGCTTATGCTGGCCTACATGAGCCCGGCTGCGTGGGAAAACACGTTGAAAACCAAAAAGGCCACTTATTACAGCCGGTCCAGAGACAAACTGTGGGTTAAGGGCGAAAGTTCGGGCCACATACAGAAGGTCAAAGAAATAAGATTTGACTGCGACAGCGACACCATCCTGCTCAAGGTCGAGCAGTTGGGGGACGCTGCCTGCCACAAAGGCTACAAGTCCTGTTTTTATCGGAAAGTCGAAAACGATAAAGCTGTTATTGCGGAACAACGTATTTTCGATCCTGAAGAGGTGTATAAAAAATGACGGAAACACTCAAGCTCGGCATACCGAAAGGAAGCCTGCAGAAGGCGACGATAGAACTCTTCCGGCGCTCCGGATGGAAAATCAACGTAAACGGCAGAAGTTATTTTCCAGACATCAACGACGAATCCATAGAGTGTACCCTGTGCCGCGCCCAGGAGATGGCGGTCTACGTGGAATCCGGCACACTGGACGTCGGCCTGACCGGCAAGGACTGGATTGCGGAAAACGACTCGGATGTACACGTGGTCACGGATCTGGTCTATTCCAAAGCAAGCGCCCGTCCGGCGCGCTGGGTGGTGGCAGTCGCCAGTGACTCCGCTGTTGAAAAACTCGAGGACCTGGCGGGGAAAAAGATCGCTACAGAACTTGTCAATTATACCAGGCGCTATTTTGAGCAAAAGGGTATCGATGTCAGCATAGACTATTCCTGGGGGGCCACGGAAGCCAAGGTTGTATCCGGACTGGCGGATGCCATAGTCGAAATCACGGAGACCGAAAGCACTATCAGAGCCCACGGTCTGCGTGTCATCCACGAGATGATGCAGACAAACACCCAACTGATAGCCAATCACGAGGCATGGAAGAATCCTGCAAAGCGTAAAAAAATCGATCAACTGGCTCTTCTTTTAAAAGGCGCGCTGGTAGCGGAAAAAATGGTGGGCTTAAAAATGAACGTGCCGGAATCCGGCCTCGACAAGATTGTCTCTTTGCTGCCGAGCCTGACCGCTCCCACTATTGCCCGACTCTACCAAAGCGACTGGTACTCCGTGGAGTCGGTAGTCAGTTCGGACACGGTTCGCGACCTGATTCCCGTATTAATGGAAAACGGAGCGGAAGGGATCATTGAATATCCTTTAAATAAAGTTATATGAAAATAAACAGCTAATAAGTTAACCGATAAAAAAATTATATTGAAGATTACTTCGGCCACATTCGACAAAAGCGCAGCAGCGCCGGGACAGTACCCGCCCGCCGGGCTGGCCGAGATAGCCTTTGCAGGCAGGTCAAATGTGGGCAAATCAAGTCTGATCAATACGCTGGTCAACCGCAAACACCTTGTAAAAACCGGAGGGACACCCGGAAAAACGCGCTTGATCAACTTTTTCATAATAAACAACGCCTTTTCCTTTGTTGATCTTCCGGGCTACGGCTATGCAAAGGTTTCTGCGTCAGAGCGGGAAAAATGGGGAAAAATGGTCGAGACCTATCTGAGAACGCGTTCTACGCTCAAAGGCGCCGTAGTGCTTCAGGATATCAGGAGAATGCCGGGCGAGCAAGAAACCGAGTTGCTCGATTTTCTCGGCCATTTTCAAATCCCGGCAATCATGGTACTGACCAAGGCTGACAAATTTTCCAAAAACAAACAGATTGCCCAGGCACGACGCATTCAACAGGCGCTGGACCTGGAAACCGATGAAACCCTTTGTTTTTCGGCAAAATCCCGGCAAGGCACAGACGCCCTGTGGGAAATGATTGCCGGACTGCTTGACTTGCAATCCCGGGAGCCGACAGAATCATGACAGAAGAGCAAGAAAACCGGCAGCAAAAGTTTAAATCCGGATTCACGGTCATATCCGGGGCTCCCAATGCGGGCAAATCGACTCTTTTAAATCTGCTGGTGGGGGAAAAAATCTCGATTACTTCGGCCAAGCCCCAGACCACAAGAAACCGGATAGCGGGCATAGCCCACGGCCCGGGTTTTCAGATCGTCTTTCTGGATACCCCCGGGGTGCACAAAAGCGAGAGGAACTTTAACCGCAGAATCGTGGATGTTGCATGGGATGCCTTTGACGAGGCCGACCTGGTCCTTATGATCGCTGATGCCGCCCGGCCGGATTCTGCATCAGAGTCTTTAATCATGGAAAAACTGCGGGATAAAACCGGGATTCCGGCAGTTCTGGCCCTAAACAAAATCGACCTGGTGGAAAAGCCGAAGCTGCTTGAACAAATCGACCGGTGGTCAAAAAAATATGAATTTGCCGAAATCATTCCGGTTTCTGCAACACAGGGCATCCAGATACCCGAACTCGTCGATGCAATGACAGGCCTTCTGCCGGAGGGCCCGCCTTACTTCCCGGAAGACGCCATTACCGACATGCCTGAACGCTTTATCGTGGCTGAAATGATCAGGGAAAAGGTTTTTGAAAACACCGGCCAGGAAGTCCCCTATTCCACCGCCGTGACCATAGAGGACTTTTCCGAGGACGGAAAAAATGGCCGGATCAGCATTCACGCGGCCATACACGTGGAGCGCAACTCCCAGAAAGGGATTGTCATCGGCCGCCACGGGCAGATGCTAAAATCCATCGGCACGGCAGCGCGGCACGATATTGAGCGGCTCCTGGGGATCGGAGTTTTTTTAAAGCTCTTTGTCAGGGTGGAGAAGAACTGGAGCAAAAATCCCAAGGTGATCAAAAAGCTCGGCTACTGATGGTCCTTTCGTTTCATCCCTGCTATACCGCAGACAAAAACAGGCTGTGCGCTGGCCGCGATCCGGATGAAAAGGATCTGGAGCTGATAAGAGAGGCTGATGCGGTTATCCTGCCTCAGGGATGCAGACAGTCTCTTTTTGAAGCGGCCAGAATGAATTGTCCCCGGGTATTTCCGGATTATACCGCACGGTTTGCCTGGCCGGATAAAACAGGCCAGATAAAAATGTTTCGGCATTTTGGCGCCCCGCATCCAAAAACCGCGGTTTTTGACAGCCTAAAGGATTATTTTGATCGATACCGCTTCGGGAGCAAACCGGATGACTTTGATTTTCCCCTTGTATTCAAGTATACTGGATTAGGCGAAGGGTCCGGAGTATGGCGGGCGGATGATCCGGAACAACTCCTGTATCTGCTGAAAAAAAGCGCCGCCCGCGAAAAAACAGGGCAGTATGGATTTTTGATACAGGAATTCGTGGAAACCAAAGGCATGTGCTTAAGAGTGGTTGTAGCGGGAAAAGCGCTTGTCTCTTATTGGCGTATGCAGCCCGAGCCTGCGAAATTCCATGTAGCGGCGGCCCACGGGGCTGTTATTGACCACGATTCCTACCCGGATCTGCAGGAACCCGGCAAAGAACAGGTTGGCCTTCTGTGTGAAAAAACCGGGATAAACCTGGCGGGCTTTGATCTTATATTTCCGGCTGACTGCGGATCAAAAAACCCTTTGTTGCTGGAGGTAAACTATTATTTCGGCAGGCGGGGGCTCGGAGGCTCGGAGGCTTTCTACACGCTGCTGTGCAAAGAAATCGACAGGTGGCTTGGTAAAACGCAATAACCATGTATATCCCGGAAGAAGAAGAAATCAAAAAAGAAAAGGCAGAAGCCCGCAGGCTTCGGGCAAGCCAGTGGTGGAAGCGCAAATGCGCCAGGGGAATCTGCCACTGGTGCGGCCGGCGGGTTCCGCCAAAAGAGCTGACCATGGACCACATTGTGCCTGTTTCGCGCGGGGGCAAAAGCACACGCGGCAATCTGGTACCGAGCTGCAAGGAATGCAACACCGGGAAAAAAGACCGCCTGCCGGTCATGGAATGGAACGGAGGCTGAGTTTAATCAAACTCCCCCAAAGGCCTGTCAAAGGTATAACGGGCCGGCGACACGATCAACGCCTCGTAGGCTGGTCCCACATTATGGCCCAGCGCTGAAAACGGCAGCGAAACCACGAATGTAGCCGCACCAAAAACCGTGGAAGCAAGACCCAGTGGCCTTGCTGCAAAAATATCTACAGCCATGGCCCCGCCCTCAGTACCGCCGGTATTTCCATCGCCCGGCGCAGCCAGTGCGGACGGGCCGAAAGGTCCCGCCAACAGTACTGCAATCACAGCCAAGAATACCAATCTTTTCATATGAAACCCTCCTTTTCCCAGCGGGTTGAATTCCTGTTTCTATTTGATCCCTGACAGACCATATCCGATCAGCGACAGCACCCTTTCTTGACATCCGGCAGGATTCGGATATAAAAAAGATGTGTTTTATTTATATTATGCTATAAAGACCCCCGGGTCAATTTTTTTTATAAAACCGTAAAATAATCCTGCGTTATAAGAGAGATGCTGCGCGAAATAGCCATCAAAAATTTTGCCATTATCGATGATCTGCGGATCAATTTTGAAAAAGGCTTAAATATCATAAGCGGGGAGACCGGTGCCGGGAAATCCATTATTATCACCGCCCTTGGCACCTTGCTGGGAGGACGGGCAGATGCCTCCATGATCCGGACCGACGCGGATACCGCCGAACTCGAAGCCTTGTTTGACATGGATACGGCTGGACCTGTAGCACAAATACTTAAAGATCAAGGCCACGAGGCCGGAGAAGAACTGATCCTCCGCAGAATACTGTCAAAAAACAACAGGCACCGGGTCTATATAAACGGCAGACTGGCCACCATGCAGCTACTCTCCAGGCTTACCGATAACCTTGCCGGAATCTCCGGCCAGCATGAACACCAAAGGCTTCTAAAAGAATCCGAGCACCTGCGCATACTCGATCAGTTCGGCGGCATTCTTTCGCTGCGCTCGGCCCTATCAGAATGCTACAGGGAAATCAAACCCCTTATCCAGGACCTTGAATCGCAGCGGGAACAAAAATCCAGGCAGACCGAACGCCTTGATCTGCTCGGCTTCCAAAAACAGGAGATAGAGGCGGCAGACCTTTCACCCGGAGAAGAAAAAAGTATAAAGCAGGCCTTAAAACGCCTGAAAAACGCGGAGTCCTTGTATCAGACCGTCGGCGGTGCCATAGAAGAATTATACAACCGCGAAGGCGCAGTTGCGGAGCGATTAAAGTCGGTTCATAAAGATATAGAGAAGGCGGCCGCCATCGACTCCGACCTGAGCCAAGCAGACGGGGACCTGTCAGATGCCGCAATACGAATCGAGGAGACGGTGGAGCATTTACGACGCTATGCCGACGGCATTGAATTCGACCCGCAAAAATTAGAGGAGTACGAGTCAAGGCTTGATACCATAAACCGCCTGAAGAGAAAATACGGCGGCTCGATTGAAGAAATACTCGAATACCGTGACGAAATAAAATCTCAGCTCGCGGAGATCGAAAACATTGACGATAAAATATCCCGGACAGAGGCCGCACTCGCTGAAACCAGCAAAAGGCTCTGCAGCCTCGCATCCGAACTTTACGAAAAACGCCGGGCTGCGGCCGAAGATCTGGCCGAAAAAATGGAGGCGGAACTGCGGTCACTGAAAATGGCTGATACCCGGTTTTCGGCAAGCTTCAGGGAAAACCGTCCGGGGCCGGACACGCCAAAATGGCTGTGCATGGACGGAAAAGCCGTAACCGAACAGGGAACCGAACAGGTTGTTTTCATGATTTCCCCGAATCCGGGAGAAAGCCCGAAACCGCTTTCTAAAATCGCCTCCGGCGGAGAACTGTCCAGGGTAATTCTTGCTCTTAAGGCGATACTGGCGGACACCGAACCTGTTGAAACCGTGGTATTCGACGAGGTAGACGCGGGCATCGGCGGGGAGGTAGCTGAAGTGGTGGGAAAAAAGCTTGCCAACCTGGCGGGATGCAACCAAATAATATGCATAACTCACCTGGCTCAGATCGCAAGGTTCGGAGACCACCACTTCCGCATAACCAAAGCGGTTTGCCACGGCAGGACCGCCACCCGCATTGACAGGTTGGACGAATCCGGCAGGATCGAGGAAACCGCCCGCATGATCGGGGGAGAGGAGATCACGGAAACCACCCTGGCGCACGCAAAAGAGATGCTAAGAAGTCCGGGGCCTGAAAAGCCCGGGCAAAACTGATCCGAGGATTAAAAATCCACCCCGGTTTCCAGAAAAGGCCCTGAGAAATTAACATCAATGATCAGGTCATTTTCTTTGACATCATAGGTGTCATACCGGTAACCGCCGGAGATAAACAGGGGGCCGACCGCCTTTACCTTCATTCTGCCGATCATGCTGATTATATCATAATCACTGTAGGAGATGCCTCTGATCTCAGCCTCCAGGCCGAAGCGCTCCACCGGGTTCAAGCCCAGCCCCAAGTATATCATGGGTACGGGAAAGGTTTCGGATTTTTTTTCATACAAGCTTTCGGTCCCGGTTTCCTGCTCGACAACCGCCTTTGCGCCTATAATCCTTGCATTTACCCCCGCCTCTATGTTCAGCATGTTTAAGGTAAGGCCTCTTACCAGGGGAACATTGTAGAACAGCCCCACATCGTAATGGTTCAGTGTCAGGCGGCTGCGGAATTCTTCTTTCTCATAAAAATCTTGTCCCCCGAACGTGAAGCTTTTGTCGCGGATCGAGGTTTCTTCGAATTCCAAAGGCGTTGCCATAAAATACAGGTTGGGAATGACCAGGGGCATGCCTATTTTCAAACGGCCTGTAAGCTCATTCTCGTTATCAAAATTTAAATCATCTTCCAGATCCAGGCTGTTGCCTTTATACTTCATGTCCCCGGAAGGCGAGGCCCTCCAGCCTCCCACCGCGCCTTCAATATCAAATAAGGGCAGTGCGGCCGCAGGGGCCGGGACAAACATTGCCAGTGCCACCAGAATACATAATAGTTTTTTTGCCGTTCGGATACTCATAACGGCCTCCTTTTAGACTTTGGGATATTACAAATTAACCAAAAATTAAACGCTTGACCTGTTTTCCGCAACTAGTGTATCTAAATAGATTTTATAGACAGCTTTCATTTATCCAAGGTGGAAATATATAACCTTTTTTACCATAAATTACAAGGCATGATTCTCAAAATAGATTTTTTGCGGAGTTACCCATGACCGAATATGCAACCCTGACAGTAAACGGAAAAACAATCGAACTTCCGGTCACAGAGGGCAAGGAAGGCGAAAAGGGCATCGATATCCGGCGCCTGCGCCAAGAAACCGGATATATCACATTTGACCCCGGATTTGCCAATACCGGAAGTTGCAAGAGCACCATCACCTACATGGACGGTGAAAAGGGGATACTGCGCTACAGAGGAATTCCGATAGAAGAGCTGGCAGAGCATTCCTCGTTCGTGGAGACTTCATACCTGCTTATCAACGGGGAACTGCCCACCAGGCAGAAACTAAACCGCACCAGCGTGCAGTTAAACGATCACTCCCTGATCCACGAGGACATGCAGAACTTTTACCAGAACTTTCCGCGCGCATCGCATCCCATGGGAATTTTGTCCGCCATGATAAACGCCCTTAGAAGCTTTTATCCGGAACTAATGACCACCGATGAGGGCTACGAGCAGACCGCCCTGCGGCTGCTGTCCAAGGTTCGAACCATGGCCACCATGGCATACAAGATTTCCCGGGGACACAAGGTGGAATATCCCAGGCCGGACTATACCTATTGCGCCAATTTCCTGCACATGATGTTTAACACCCCGGTCAAGCCATACATTGTACGCAAAGAGCTTGTAAAGGCGCTGAATGTTTTCTGGATCCTTCACGCGGACCACGAGCAGAACTGCTCAACCTCTGTGGTACGAAGCGTTGGAAGCGCCAGGACCAACATATATGCTTCAATTTCAGCGGGCGTGTCCGCGCTGTGGGGCGACCTGCACGGCGGCGCAAACCAGGCCGTAGTCCAGATGCTGACCGAGATATACGAACAGGGGCTGTCAGTGGAAAAAGTTGTTGCCCGGGCCAAGGACAAAAAAGACCCGTTCCGGCTCATGGGATTCGGCCACCGGGTTTACAAAACATACGATCCCAGGGCAAAAATACTGAAAAAATACGTACACGAGGTGCTGGACAAGCTTAATATAGACGATCCCCTGCTTGACATCGCCCTGGAGCTCGAAGAAATAGCCATAAACGACGAATATTTTCAAAAATACAACCTCTACCCCAACGTGGATTTCTACAGCGGGATCCTGCTCAAGGCCATGCAAATCCCTACAAACATGTTCACTGTGATGTTTGCCATCGGACGGCTTCCGGGCTGGATCGCCCAGTGGCGGGAAAACCTTATCGATCCGGAACAGCGCCTGGTCCGTCCCAGGCAGATCTATACCGGCTACAACCACAGGCCTTATATTCCGATTGACGAACGCGTCAAAGATAGTGAGCAGTGGTAAGTGAGATGCCCTGCGTTTGAGCTTGACAGCAGGTGTTGCTGAATATAATCTGGTAAAGATTAATTTTTTTATAGATACCTCCATACACCGCTTCCAACTTCAGCGGAATCGATGAGAAAACGATGAAGCGCATTCCGGCCTTTCGGCCAACTATTGTACTTTTCATGCTTTTCTTTCTGGTCTGCTCCGGCTGGCCGGAAGCAGGTTCGGCTTCCGAAAAAAAAGAGACCCGGAAGGTTTTTGTAATCCCTGTATCCGGCACCGTGGACCCGGGTATGGCGGCATTTATCGAGCGAGCCCATCAAGAGGCCTCCAAACAAGAGGGGGCTCTTGTAATCCTGGAAATCAACACTTTCGGCGGCAGGGTTGACTCCGCTCTTCAGATCGTGGACACCATGCTTAAATTCCCCAAAGACCGTACTATTGCCTACGTTTCGCCCAAGGCCATATCTGCGGGTGCCCTGATCGCGCTTTCCTGCGGCGAGCTTGTAATGACTCCGGGAAGCACCATCGGGGATGTGGCTCCTATTATGCAGTCAAGCGAAGGGCCCAAAGAACTGGGCGAAAAATTCCAATCCCCCATCCGCGCCAAGTTCCGGGCGCTTGCCGAACGAAACGGATACCCGGTCCCCCTGGTAGAAGCCATGGTCACCAAGGAAAAAGAAGTCTTTGAGGTCAAAACCGCGGACGGCACCACCCGTTATCTTGATTCTCAGCACTTCGAAGACTTGAGCGAGAACGAAAAGCAGGAAATAATGTCAAAAAAAACGGTTGTAAAAAAGGGCGAGCTGCTGACCATGCACGATACAGAAGCTCTGGAATACGGTTTTTCCATGATGACGAGCGATTCCATACACGCTCTGCTAAATAAACTGGACATAGGCGCATACAAGCTGACACGAATAGAAGAGACCTGGTCCGAGGCGATGGTACGACTTATTGACAGCATCGCCCCTATTCTGATGATGATAGGCTTGGCCGGCTTATATATCGAAATCAAGTCGCCCGGTTTCGGCCTACCCGGGGCGGTGGGAGTATTCTGCCTGACCCTGGTTTTTTTGAGCCAGTATCTGGTCGGCCTGGCCAATTATACTGAGTTTTTCATCCTGGTTGCCGGCATCGTTCTGATGGGCGTGGAGGTGTTTGTACTACCCGGATTCGGAATTGCCGGTTTTGCAGGAATGATCCTTATTGTTATCGGAATGGTCCTGGCTATGCAGGATTTCGTAGTGCCAGATCCATCTTTTCCCTGGCAAAAGGAGCTTTTGGCAGAAAACGGCGTACGAGTGCTGGGAGCATACGTGGTCGCCATGATTGGGGGGCTTGCATTCATCCGCTACGTGATGCCAAGGATTCCCAGCAGCAGGGAAGGGCCTTACCTGACCTCATCATTGAAAAATGCGCGGGCCGAGACCCGGGAAACCCGGATGGTACACCCCGGGGATACCGGCGTGGCGCTTACATACCTGCGGCCTTCAGGCAAGGCGGAAATCAACGATGAGATGTTTGACGTAATCACTGAAAATCAATACCTGGAAAAGGATACGCCCATAAAGGTAATTGATATCCGGGGCAACCGGATCATCGTGGACAGAAAGGAGCCGGAATGATTCAGTCTTACATCGTTCCGGTGATTCTTCAAATAGCAGGCGTTGCGGTGCTGCTGGCCGAAGTTATGCTGCCCTCGGGGGGACTGCTGACGATAATTGCCGCGGGTTGTCTTGGATATTCCCTGTATATGGTCTTTTCGGGAATTTCCGTTTTTACCGGAATGGTTTTTGTGATGGCAGATATCGTAATTCTGCCTGTTATACTTATTGCCGGGCTAAAACTCCTGGCCCGATCGCCCTTTGCACTCAAATCCGAGCTTTCCAGCAAAAGCGGGTATGCCTCCTATAATGAGAAAACATCGGATTACCTCGGAAAAGAGGGAACCGCCGCAACAAACCTGCGGCCGGCGGGTACTGCCCTGATAGAAGGAAAAAGGGTCGACGTGGTCACGCGGGGCGATTATATTGAAAAGGGCTCCAGAATAAAAGTTAATGCGGTTGAAGGCGGCCGCATAGTTGTTAAAAAAATCAGGTGAAAGGTTCAAGGCTCAAGGTTCAAGGGGAAAGGGGAAAGCTTCAAGGTAGAAGGAACAAGGCTTGACAGTTTCGTAAAAAGTCAATTTTTAGATGGCAAAGTAAAAAGTTCAAGATCAAGGCGCGCAAATATCGAGGAATGCAGCGTACTTAATCGTACGTGAAATTCCGAAGATATGCAGCGCAACGCAGATATTGGACT
>JAIPDT010000047.1 GCA_021737545.1 Desulfobacteraceae bacterium | reverse complement strand
CGGATTCCAGGCATCAGACCTGATAATCATGGCAGCCCGGCCCGGAATGGGCAAAACCGCCCTGGCCTTAAACATTGCGCGTCATGCCGCGGTGGAATCCGACAGCCCGGTGGCCCTGTTCTCGCTGGTGATGTCAAAAGAACAGTTATCCCTGCGCCTGCTTTGCTCTGAGGCCAGGATTGATTCTGCGCGGGTGCGCGACGGATTTTTCAACGATGACGACTGGTACAGCCTTACCAATGCCGCAGGGGTACTTTCCTCAGCACCTATATACATAGATGATTCACCCGAGCTGACATCCCTTGACATCAAGACCAAAACCCGGCGCCTGAAGCGGGAAAAAGGCGTGGGAATGATCATAGTGGATTATCTGCAGCTTATGCGTCCCCGCAAGGCATACGAGCGCCGGGAGCTTGAAATATCGGAAATGTCAAGGACCTTAAAGGGACTTGCCAAAGAGCTCGACATTCCGGTTATTGCTCTTTCCCAGTTAAACCGGCGCCTTGAGGAAAGAAGCGACAAGCGGCCGCAGCTCTCGGACTTAAGGGAATCAGGAGCCCTTGAACAGGACGCAGACCTGGTTATATTTATATACAGAGACGATGTATATAATACTGATGAGAACAATCCCAATAAAAACCTTGCGGAAATACATCTGGCAAAACAGCGAAACGGGCCCACAGGCACTTGTTCGCTGGTATTTAAGGGCGAATACACGCGGTTTGAAAACCTTGCATACGGGGAATATACCCCGGAAGCAGAAGGGGCGTAAAAAACGCGATACAGACTCCCGGGATGAATAAGGAGACTCCTGCAACAGGCGAATGAAAAAAATTTCAGGCAACACCGCCGGATTAAAAGCCACCCAGGTCCGACGGATCGAAAATCTTTACCATCACCGGATACCTCCGGAAACCATTATCTCTCCACCACTGGTTGATGAAATATGCAGCCTGAGTGTTGAGACCAAACGGCAGATCGGGCTTTTGATTGAACGCTCGGGCAAGATCGTCCGGGTGATCGTGGGCGACAACCAGAAAATCATGTTGCCGGATACCAGTGACTACAAAACCCCGCCCGGCAGATTAAAGGGTCTGCGCTGTGTCCATACCCATCTAAACGACGAGTCCCTTACCCGCGATGACCTGACAGACCTCTCGCTTCTGCGCCTTGATCTTATGGCATCCATTACCACCACCGGCCGGGGCGGGCCCGGAAATATGCATGTAGCGCATATTCTGCCCTCGCCTTCAAAGCACGGCCCTCATCAGTTCCTGGCCGCAGAGGACCCGAAAAATCCGCAAATCAACTGCATAGAGCTCATCCGGGCCATTGAAGACGAACTTTCCAATTACCAGGCCCTGCGAGAGGTGGGAACAGGCAGGGAAAAAGCCGTACTGGTCAGCGTAACAGCCGCGCCCAAAAAACAGGCCCTGGGCTCTCTTGATGAATTAAGGGAACTGGCCCGTTCCAGCGGCATTGAAGTGATAGATACCATCGTGCAGCACAGAAAAAAAATCAACCCCAAATTTCTTATGGGGACGGGAAAGCTCGAAGAACTTACCATACATGCCATGCAGCTGGGAGCTACACTGGTCGTCTTCGACCAGGAATTAAATCCCTCCCAGATACGCTCGATCACCGATCAGGTCGATTTCCGGGTACTGGACCGCACCCAGCTTATCCTCGATATCTTCGCCCAGCGAGCCCGGTCCAGGGAAGGAAAGATCCAGGTGGAGCTGGCCCAGTTAAAATACATGCTGCCAAGGCTTGCAACCAAGAACACCGCCATGTCAAGGCTTACCGGCGGCATCGGGGGGAGAGGTCCGGGCGAGACAAAGCTTGAGATCAACCGACGACGGGTCCGCGACCGAATCACACGGCTTGAAAAATCACTTGCAAATGTGAAAAAACAACGCGGCCAGCAGAAAGCCAGGCGCGCCAAAAAAGGCCTGCCTGTAATCTCGATTATAGGATACACCAATGCAGGCAAGTCCACCCTGCTAAACACCCTTACAAACAGCTCGGTCCTGGCTGAAAGCAGACTTTTTGCAACCCTTGACCCTTCCAGCAAAAGGCTTAAGTTTCCAAGGGATACCGAGGTGATTATCACGGATACGGTGGGATTTATCAAGGATCTACCCCAAGAGCTCAGGGTGGCTTTCAGGGCCACGCTCGAGGAACTCGAATCCGCGGACCTGCTATTGCATGTAATTGATGCAGCCAATGAGGCTTATAACGAACAGATAGCATCTGTTGCCAAGATACTAAACGAACTGAACTTAAACCATATACCGGTCATAAATGTTATCAATAAAAGCGATCTTATAGACTCCGAAACGCACGACCGGATAATATCTGAGACAGGTGGCGTGGCTGTTTGCGCAAAAAAAGCCGAAACCCTGCATACTCTTATAGAAAAGATGGAAGCCGAAATAGCGGACCCGGGTGTGCAGGTTGATCGGCACCCGGAATCCGATAATTTGTATTGCAATGAAAATAACCTGTTGACGGGTTCATCAGAATTGATATAAACTAAACATTTTAAAATTTTAATTAAGACAGTTTCGTAAAAAGTCAATTTTTAGATGGCAAAGTAAAAAGTTCAAGATCAAGGCGCGCAAATATCGAGGAATGTAGCGTACTTAATCGTACGTGAAATTCCGAAGATATGCAGCGCAACGCAGATATTGGACTTTTTACTTTGCCATCAATTAAATTATCCCTTATGGATTACAATTATATAAAAAATGCCGCCATAGGGGCGGCATACGGTGCTGCAAAGATCCTGCGCAGCCACATGGGCCATCTGGAACACATCGGCAAAAAAGGCCCTGAAGACCTTGTTACGTCCGCAGACCTTGAATCTGAAAGCCATATCCTTGCTTCGCTGCGCGAAAAATTTCCGGATCACGATGTTCTGGCAGAAGAAAGCGGCGGCAGTCTGCAAGGCAAAAGCAGTTGCCAGTGGATAATCGACCCCTTGGACGGAACCACCAATTTCGCTCATCAGCTCCCCATATTCTCGGTTTCCATTGCATTTGCCAAAGACGGAAAACTGCGGGTGGGCGTGGTGTTAAACCCGGTCACCGGCGATCTTTTTACAGCGACATCCGGCGAGGGCGCAGTCTTAAACGGCCGGGCAATCGAGGTTTCAGGCTGCGGGCGGGTCTCTGAAAGCCTGCTGGTCACCGGTTTTCCATACGATGTAAAACAGGATACTACTCCCTATATAAAACGCTTTGAGCAGTGCCTCAAAGCGGCCAGAGGCATACGGCGGCTCGGCTCTGCTGCACTGGATCTGTGCTTTGTGGCCTGCGGCCGGTTTGAGGGATTCTGGGAACAGGGCCTTAAGCCCTGGGACACGGCTGCAGGCACTTTGATCGCCCGGGAGGCGGGGGCCATGGTAAGCGATTTTTCCGGCGCTGCTTACGAGCCCGACAAAAACATGGAAATCCTGGCCACCAACGGCTATATTCACGAAGAATTGCGTTCAATCCTGAGACTATAAAGACGAGGAAAAATGGAAGAGATTTACCTGCAGAAAGAAAACGAAGACATTGTGGAATGCTTTGCAAGATTTGATATAAGATCCAGTATCTGCCGGAAATATTGTGCACTGCGACTCAGGTGCGCCATAGAGCAGTCCGAGCAGATGCGCATCGACCAACTGGAAGACCTTATGAATTCCTACGAAGTTACAACCAACATACAGTAGGATCTGCTAAAGCCTCATCTTGCCGGGATTTAGAATCCCGGCGGGATCGAATGCAGATTTGATACGCTTCATCAGAGACAGGGCCTCAGGGCTAATTTCCCGGTCCATGTAGGGCGCCTTGGCAATGCCTACTCCGTGTTCGCCTGAAATGGTTCCGCCAAGCTCAAGGGTGTATTCAAAAATCTCATTCACCGCCTGGCCTGCCGCAACTTCCTGTTCCGGCAGGCTGCTGTCGTACATGATATTGAAATGAATATTGCCGTCGCCTACGTGACCGAAACTGACCATGGTAAGCCCGGTATTTTCCGAAAGCCGGCCGATACGCTCTACCATCTCCGGCAGCCGGCTTCTGGGGACCACGATATCCTCGTTTATCTTGTCCGGCCCATATGCGTAAAGAGCGGGGGATACCGCCTTGCGCGCCCGCCACAGGCTTTCGGCCGCCTCCGGGGTTGAAGCACTTTCCACGTTTTCCGCTCCATGCTCCCTTAACACCCCGGCAATCTTTTCCGCTGCGATTTCAGCCTCGCCGGCCATTCCGTCTGTCTCGATAAGAAGCATTGCCCCCGCTTCCTGCAAAACCCCTGCTCCAAGGTAATTTTTCACGCAGGATATTGCGTTTCTATCCATGTATTCCACGGCCCGGGGAACAATGCCTCGCTGCATGATCTCCACTACGCACCGGGCGGCCTGCCGCATGTCTGCAAATAAGGCGGTCAGAGTGCGAACCGACTCCGGGAGCGGCAGCAGCCGCAGGGTCATTTCGGTAATCACGCCCAGGGTCCCCTCCGAGCCTATGAGCAGCCGTGTAATATCATAGCCCACAACACCCTTTGCGGTCTTAACCCCCGTGCGAATAATCTCTCCTGTGGGCAGGACGACTTCAAGGCCGAGCACGTAATCGCGGGTCACGCCGTACTTGACCGCCTTCGGGCCGCCTGCACATTCTGCAAGATTACCGCCCAGGGTGGAGTAATCCGCACTCGACGGATCCGGAGGATAAAACAGACCGCGCTCGGCCACGGCCCTTTGAAATTTAGCCGTGACCACCCCGGGCTCGACTGTTCCTACAAAATTCTCAGTATCAATGGAAAGGATGCGGGCACAACGGTTCATGGCCATTACCAGGCCGCCGTGGACGGCAATCGCCCCCCCGCTCATGCCGGAACCGGCTCCCCGCGGAGTGACGCCAAAGCCGTGATCTGTAGCCAGGCGCAGGATTTGTGCCACCTGAACGGCATTTCCGGGGAATATCACGGCTTCGGGCATGTAAAATCTGCGGGTGGCGTCATAGGCATAGCATGCCCGGTCTTCTTTCTGACCGGAAAAATTAGCCGGCCCCACGATCCGCCGGAGCTCTTTTGCGATTGCTGAAGAAATCTGTTTAATCGTCGCCGTTCTCCAGTTTTTTCTCGAGGATTTCCACCTGCCTGGAAAGCTCTCCTTTGAGCTTTAACTCCTTTTCCACGGAATTTATTGAATGAATCACGGTGGCATGCATTCTGTTAAATTTTCTGCCGATTGCCTGCAGTGGCTCGCCCGTATGCCGGCGCGCCAGAAAAATGGCCACCTGCCGCGGACGAACAACCGACTTTTTACGGGATTTGGAAACCATGTCCTTTACCGGAACGCCGAATTCCTTTCCGACAAGTTTGGCAATGGAATCAACGGTGATGCTCTTTTTGCTGGAAACAATGTTTTTTACCACCTGCTCGGCCAGATTCAGATCAATGGGATCGCCCATGAGACAGGACCTGGAAGCGACCCCTATAAGACCGTTTTCCAACTGCCGGACATTGTCTATCAATTCCCCCGCCATATATTCGGCCACATCCCGGGGCAACTCAACCCCCCTGCCTTCTGCCTTGCGCTTTAATATCCGCATCCGTGTTGAAAAATCAGGAGGCTCGATCACAGTCAGCATGCTCTGGCCCAGCCGTGAGGCCAGATGCTCGCTCATCCTCGGAATTTCGACAGGAGAGGCGCAGCTTGAAAATATCAACTTTTTTCCGGATTCATAAAGATGATCAAGCATCATGGCCAGCTCGCTCTGGGTGCGGGTCCTTCCGGAGAGCACATGGATTTCCTCTAGCAAAAGCACATCGCAATTTTCCCTGTACCGCCGCTTAAAGGTGTCCAGGCAATTGCTTTTGATGGAATGGACGAGTTCGTTTGTAAAATCCTCGGCGCTGATATAGAAAACCCGCTCTTTCGGGCAGGCGGAAAGTATCTTGTGGCCCACAGCCTGGGAAAGATGGCTTTTTCCCATACCCGTGCCCGAAAGTAAAAACAGCGAGTTCAACTCCGAGGTTCTGCTTGAGGCCAGAGTCATGGCCGCCTGATAGGCCAGGTTGCTGTTCTGTCCCACCACAAAACGATCAAACGTGTAATCCTGCCTCAGCACACGGCCGTTTACCGGCTGGGCCGAAAGTCCGGGCAGATGGAGTTGATTTTCGCCGGATTCTTTATACCGGGGCTTTGGCGTTGCCGGGCCGTCGGATGCGGTATTGCCCTGTACATGAATGGAAAAAGCCATTTCTCTGCCCGCCTGCCGGGAAAGTTCACTGTTGATCAGTCCAACGTAATTTGCCATAATTCTTTTTTTAATAAAAAAATTGGGGCAGCCCAGCACCAGCGTGTCATCATCGGTGGTTTTGACATATTGGATCGGTTCGATCCAGAGACGGTAAATGTTTGACGAAACCTGGCTACTTAAAGCGCTCTTGGTGTTTTTCCACACGGTTTCCATAATGGGGCAATCTCCATTTCAAATAATCAGGATGAACAAAAAATAAAACTCAAGTACAGTCAGCAATGGATATGCATTATAGTTACATAATAACCAAACTCGTCGGAACCGTATCAGACGACAAAAAATTACGGCAGGTAAAATATAAACAAATTTTTGTCGGGAAAATTTGAAGTGAGGGAACCGGACCCTTCAACTGAGTGTTTGTTATAATACAAAGGGCAGGGATTGATCAAGTTCGATGAGAAACGGTTTTGCCGGTTTTAAACCACAGGGACAATGAGTTATGAACAAATTTATATCTTCCTAAATATTAAAACAATCAATCCGGATCAATGCAACTGCCGGATACATAGGATAAATATTTTTGTCACAGATTTGCAACACTGATAGGAAACTTATGTGTTCCCGGCAAAAATCAGCAGGGGGTAACGGTTTTTGCCTAACTTTTATTTTCTTTAAATTTTGTTTTTTTTCATGGGCAAACAGAATTTCCCCGCAGGATCGGAACTTAAAAATATTATTTGCAATATCGGAAGGTTATAATTAAATACTTTAAGCATTTTTTGCATTGACAATAAACAAGAGGGGAAAAATCGTATGGCGATTGTCAGAACCGGGCTGGAGAACCTGCTCAGTAATCCGCCTGCCGGTCTTGAGAAGAAGCGACTGGGGCTGTTGTGCAATCAGGCATCCATAGATAGCGGTTTCCGGCATGCCAAAGATCTTGTTGCAGGGCGGTTTCCCGGGAGGTTAAAAGCGCTTTTTTCCCCGCAGCACGGCTTTTTTGCGGAGAAACAGGACAACATGGTCGAATCCGGCGATTTTACCGACAAGCGGCTGTCCATACCGGTATTCAGCCTGTACGGGGAAACCAGGTCTCCCACAGAATCCATGATGAAGACCATGGATGTGCTGCTTGTGGATCTGCAGGATGCCGGTACAAGGGTTTATACATTTTTCACCACACTTTCGTTATGCATGGAGGCTGCTGCAAAAACCGGCACATTGATTGTCATCCTGGACAGGCCCAACCCAGTGGGAGGCCTGCAGATTGAAGGAAATTGCCTTGTCCCGCAATACGCCTCGTTTGTGGGACGATACCCCGTTCCCATGCGCCATGGGCTCACCATCGGCGAATTTGCCCGCTATATCAACCAGAGCTTTGCAGTAGGATGCGATCTCCAAGTAATCCCCCTGTCGGGATGGCGGCGCAGCATGTATTTTGACGAAACCGGCCTTGCCTGGGTTGCCCCTTCTCCAAATCTGCCCGGTCTATCTTCCGCCCTGTTATATCCGGGTCAGGTGATATGGGAAGGGACCAATATCTCGGAAGGTAGGGGAACCACCCTGCCCTTTGAAATTTTTGGGGCCCCTTTCATTGATATTGATGCTATGGAAAACGCCCTGGGCGGCTTGTCTTTTGACGGGGCCGTGCTGCGGCCCGCCGTGTTTGAGCCCACCGCGGGCAAATGGGCGCAGACTCCGTGCCAAGGATTTCAGATCCACGTTACAAACCGACGGCGCTTTTCGCCCTACCTATGTTCTTTGAAACTGCTTTCAGCGGTCCTGAATCTCTTTAAAAACGATTTTGCCTGGAAACAGCCGCCTTATGAATATGAAGACAAAAAGCTTCCTTTTGACCTCATTACCGGTGATCCGGACATCCGCATGCAACTGGAGGCCCGAAGAGACCCCGAACAAATTGCACACGACTGGCAGCCGGAAAAAGAACGCTATGTCAGAGAGGTTCGGCAGTTTTATCTTTATGAATAATTAGTATAAAATTTAAAAATGAAACAATAGAGGCTGAGATGAATGAAAATCAGGTATCCGGATGTGAAAACATGCGGTTTAAGGACAACAAGGTTATAATATACACGGACGGAGCATCATCAGGCAATCCGGGACCCGCCGGCATCGGGGCGGTTTTGCGCTACGGGGATCAAAAAAAGGAAATATCTGAATACATAGGCAACGCCACAAACAATATAGCAGAGCTAAAGGCGGTTCGGGCGGCACTTTGCGCCATGAAAAGGCGCGATCTTCCGGTCCGGCTTTACACAGACAGCAGCTATGTCCGGGGACTGCTCGCCCTGGGCTGGAAGGCCAAAAAAAACACGGAACTTGTAGAAGAAATCCGAAACCTTGTAAAACAGTTCAAGAATATCAAAATTATAAAGGTGCGCGGACATCAAGGCGACGCTGACAACGAGCAGGCAGATCTGCTTGCTACATCAGCCATTCGGAATCACAGGAGCAAAACATAGAAAAGCCCCGCAAATAAATGGAACACGGGGCTTAACCGAACACAGAAATTGCTTTGGACCTGAAAAATGCCTATTTTTCAGATTTCATCTGCTCGAGTTCTTTTTTCAGCTCTTCATTTTCCCTTTGGTATTTTTCAATATCGCTTTCCGGTGCGGAAGAAGATGCCGCACCCGACTCAACACCAGTATCCTTCTGCCAGGTATCCTTAAGTTCGTCAAAACCCAGATAAAGCGCAAGACAACCTCCGAGAAGCAGCATCACCGGTATCGCGCCTGCAAGAAGCTGCAGGAAGGCATCAAACCAGATTGCCAGACCGATTACGCCGATTACGGCCGCGACTGCACCGCCAATTAAAGTTTTCATAATCCTACTTCCTCCTTTGTTTAAATAATATTTATGGCCGCATTACAATATCGCTTCTACCAAAACGGATGGCAGGATAATGTTTTCGGGAATAATTTTTCTCTACCACAGACAATTCTGCAAAGCAAGCAAAAACCCGCGGTCCACTTAACTGTTTAGCGCTTGAAAACCCCCCGTCAACCTGTTATGCATGCTGCAGAAGGCAGTTTTAAAAACCTTCCGCTCCGGCCGGGCAAACCGGGTGCAAGTAACAATATAAAAATAAAACGGTTATAAGATCATGCCACTTAAAAACCACCCCCTCCGGAAAACCCGAAAAAACAGGTACATAGACTATCCGGACAGATCCCGCGACAACGGTGCCGAGCTGCCCTTCCTGTGTTATCTGCCCGCCCATACCGGAATTCTTTCGCTGCTCGTAGAAATCATAGTGTTTCAACGCCCCAGAATCGAGCCGGAATACCAGCGGACCTTAAAGCAACTCAGGGACTCGGGCATCATAGTTTTTGTCAACAAGTACCGCAGTCAGTTTGAATATTTCTTCTGCCATACCCGCTTCCGGCGGGAAGGGCTGCCTTATCCCGCCCTTGGTTTTGATTACAGGACGCTTTTCTGGCAACCGATAAAAAGGATCTTTCAGGCCACGGTTTTCTACACCGTCCATCTGCTCAGGCATTTCCGTCTGCCTGATCCTTATGAAACCGACTTTTTCCGCACCATGCTAATGGAAGACCACAGCGCTCTGGTCTCGCTAATCGAAGAAAAGGGCTTCTACCACCGCCAGGTTGAGTCACGAACAGATCCCCTGGAATACCTTATTAAGATGCAGAAAACCCTGGATAAACCCATATACCTTGTACCGCAGCTAATCTTGTATGACAAGGCCCCCCAGGCGGCCAGGCTGTCTTTAATAGACATTGTCTTCGGAACCCGGGAAAAACCCGGCCGGCTTCGCAGACTTTTCATGATTCTCATACGCCCCGGCAAGGTTCTTATAGAAACCTCGGAGCCGGTTTGTTTAAACGATTTTATACATACCCCCGAAGCAGCAGAACTGTCCGAAAAAGAGCAGGCCATTTATCTTCGCCGCCATCTTGTCGACCGGATAAACCGCCACAGGCAATCCATTACCGGCCCGATATTAAAGTCGCGGGTGGAAATAATGGAAGAGGTGCTCACAAGCAAACAGATGCAGAAAACCATTGCCGGGTATGCACGGGAAAACGAGCTTTCAATTCACCGGGCTCAAAAGGAAGCCGCCAATCTGCTCGACGAGATCGCTTCCAGTTACAACCCGCGCGTGATAAAGCTTTTTGACATCTCCCTTCGCTGGATCATCAGGGCCATGTTTGACGGAATGGTGGTGGACTACGAGGGCTTAAACCGCATCAGGCAGGCCTCCAAAAAAGGCCCCCTGATACTGGTTCCCTGCCATAAGAGCCATCTTGACTACCTGATCATATCTTTTGTCTTTTATCACAACAACCTGCCCTGTCCGCATGTGGCAGCGGGCAGAAATCTTTCCTTCTGGCCGATCGGACCGCTGTTTCGTGGCGGAGGTGCGTTTTTCATAAGGCGCACCTTCAAGGGCGAACCCCTGTACCCCGAGGTTTTTTCCGCATATCTGCACAAAATCCTTGAAGAGGGTTTTCATATAGAATTTTTCCCTGAAGGCGGCAGAAGCCGTACAGGCAAGCTGCTTACCCCAAAAATCGGGTTTCTGTCGCTGGTTGTGGACGCCTACCTGAAAACCGACTGGGAAGACATCCAGTTCGTACCCATCTACATAGGCTATGACCGGGTTCTGGAGGAAAAGGCATATGTACATGAAATGGAGGGGGGCAAAAAAAGCCCGGAAAGCATCGGCAAAGTCTTAAAGGCGCGCAAGTTTTTAAAGAAAAAATACGGCAAAATCTATATCAACTTTCACGAACCTTTTTCAATGAACGAACATTTTGGCGGGCAGCCAAACGATTACCCGGCAATAAAGCGCGAAGAGCGGAAAAAACGACTGTATGAATTCGGCGAGAAAATTATCAGCGCCATAAACCGAATATCCGTGGCCACCCCGCATGCGATCATTTCCGCAACCCTCCTGAACTGCTCGCAGAAACGTATATATTACAAACAACTGATCGCCAATGCGGAAACCTATATGAACTATCTGCTTGCAAGGGAGGCCAGGCTGGCAGACACCCTCTATGTCGAACGCCAGAACGCCTTTAACTCCGTACTCGATACATTCGTGTCAAACAAGATACTGGAAAAAACCTCGGCAACCGCCGACGAGCCTCCTGCCAACCCTATATTCAAAATTCATGAAAACAGGCGCCCCAACCTGGAATATTACAAGAACAACTGCGTAATTTTCTTTGTGCCTGCAGCTTATACGGCCCTTTCGATCCTGGCACTTGATTCTTTCCAGTTCCGGGCGGACAGCCTGTATACCCATTACGGATTTTTAAAGGAATTCTTTGCCAGGGAATTTATCTTCAAGCCGGAGGCTACAGACGAAACAGTGCTCTATGAAAACCTCGACATCTTTATAAATGACGCCATCCTTGCCCCGCATCCGAGTCTTGCCGAGACCTATAACCTGACTTCTACGGGATTTAGAAAACTTCATCTGTTTGCCGGGTTTTTAACACCATATTTTGAATCCTACTGGGTGGTGCTCAATTTCTATATGCGATACACGATAAGATCCATATTCGATGTAAAAGACTACACCAGAAAAATTGAAAAGCTTGGAGACCGCATGTACAAGCGAAACGAAATCCTGCGCAAAGAGGCTTTGTCAAGAATGAACTACAAAAACGCGGTGGAGCGCTTTGCAGACTGGGGGTTGACCGGCCATGAAGAGGGCAGGGAAGTACTTGACGCCTGTATTGAAAAAGTGCAGTTTTACCGCCGCTATCTGCCGGGTTAAAAGCCTTTAAAAATGCCGCAGCAAGAAATCAAAGCTCTGGTTCTGGCAGCAGGCCCCGGCACCCGGCTGCTGCCTCATACCCGGCAGGTGCCCAAACCTCTTTTCCCGGTGGCAGGCAGGCCGGTGATCGATATTATCATCCGCGGGTTAATCAAACAGGGAATTTCTGCAATCGCGGTCAACACCCATCACCTGCACAGGGAACTCGAAAATTTTATAAACTCGCGCAGATATCCGGTTCCTGTTGTCACCAGATACGAGCCGCAAATGCTTGGCACGGCAGGGGCCATCGGCAATTTCGCCGATTTTTTAGGAGACCGGACCCCCTTTATTGTAATAAACAGCGACATACTTACAGACATTGACATCAAGAGCGCTGTGGCCCTGCACATAAGGAACTCTTCCGCAGCCACCCTGATACTTCATGATTGCCCTGAATTCAACAAGGTTTGCGTGGATAAAAACGGCCTGATCAGGAATTTTTCCGGCAACCCTGAAATGGGTGAACAATGCCTGGCATTTACCGGCATCCAGGTGGTAGACCCTGTTATCTATGACTACATACCCAAGGGTGCGAATGTCAGCAGCATTGATATATACCGCGCAATGATTAAACACGGCCTGGCTGTAAGGGCGCACGTATCTTTCGGGCATTACTGGTATGACCTGGGAACCCCGGAAAGATATTTTAAAGCTGTTGCCGACTTCCTTGCTCCTGAGGCATTTAAAAAGGCTTTTGACAGAAAACCCGGATCTGAGGTCTCCTTTTGCCAGCTTGCAGGCGACGGCTCGGACAGAAGATGGTTTCGTCTCACGGATAAAAACAAAAGCCTTGTTTTGGCAGACCACGGCATACAGACGGAATCAACGATCTCGGAATTTGATTCTTATGTCTTGCTCGGTTCCCATTTGCGCAAAAAAGGCCTGGCAGTGCCTGAAATTCATTTACACGACAGGTTTTCGGGTCTTGTTTTTATCAAAGACCTGGGAAATAGACTGCTTCAGACAGCAGTGCGCGCAGCACCTGACATGGCCGCAGTAGAAGACTTATACAAATCGGCAATAGACAAGGCCCTGGAAATAAGCACTCAGGGGGCCGAAGGCTTTGATCCTGAGTGGTGTTATCAGGAACCCTTCTATAGCAGAAAAACAATCGTGGAAAAAGAAGGCATGTATTTTGTCAGGGCGTTTCTGCGGCAATGGCTGGGCATGGAAAATATCCCTGAACAAAACCTGATTTCCGAGTTCGAGCGTATCGCTGACGTAATTGAGGAAAACAAAATCTCTGGTTTCATGCACAGGGACATGCAGTCGCGCAATATAATGGTGAGTAAGGGCGACTGTTATTTCATCGATTTCCAGGGCGGCCGTTTAGGGCCGATCCAGTATGACCTGGCCTCGCTTATCACGGATCCGTACGTGGATCTTGACCAGGCACTGCGGGAAAAACTGCTTGCATATGCAGAACACCGGCTTTCCTCAAAAATAAGCATAAACAAAAACGCCTTTAAAAAAGGATACCTTTATTGTGCTGTCTCCAGGAATATGCAGGCCCTGGGGGCCTACGGCCATCTTTGCGGCGTCAGGCGCAAACCCTGGTTTGCTCCCTACATACAGCCGGCCCTAAACAACCTTTCAGCCCTGCTTGCATCCGCACAAAACCCGGCCCTGCCCTGTCTTGCAAACACTGTTGCCCGGGCCCGGGAACGAATTACAGGATAACCGCCTTGACTGGAATACGATTTTATACCAAAAATAAAATAAAACATTAATAGAAAGGAACAAGGAACACACCATGGCCCCTATTAAAATCATGATAAACGGACTGCCCGGAAACGTAGCATCAGTGATAGCAGACCGCGCGGTAAAGGACCAACGTTTCGAGGTAATCCCAAGCTCTCTTACCGGCCCGGAAATCACGGCAAAAGAGCATCCGGTCGGAGACCAAAGCTTTCGGCTGATCCATCCGCAAAACCGGCAGAACGCCATTGACTCCATCCGCAAGACCGAGGGCGAGTTTCTGGTAGTGGATTTCACACACCCGAGCGCGGTTAACGAAAATGCGCAGTTTTACTGCGAAAACAGAATTCCTTTTGTCATGGGCACCACGGGAGGCGAGCGGGACCGGCTTTACAAGACTATTGAGAATGCAGACATCTGCGCGGTAATCGCCCCGAACATGGCAAAGCAGATCGTTGGCTTCCAGGCCATGATGGAATACGCCGCGGAAAACTTCCCCGGCCTTTTTGAAGGCTACAAACTTACCATAGAAGAAAGCCACCAGCAGACCAAGGCTGATACCAGCGGTACAGCCAAGGCGATGGTGGGCTACTTCAATAGGCTGGGCCTGGATTTCAAGCAAGACGACATCATTCAGGTCAGAGACCCTGAAGAGCAAAAAAACCGCCTGGGCGTGCCCGAACAATACCTGTCAGGGCACGGGTGGCACACCTATACCCTGGTTTCGCCGGATAACACCGCGACCTTCAGGTTTACTCACAATATCAACGGAAGAGACATCTATGCCCAGGGCACCTTTGACGCAGTGATCTTTTTGGTCGAAAAAATAAACCAGGGAGCGCGCGGCAGGATTTATTCCATGATCGATGTGCTTAAAGGAGCCTGATCCATGGCACGGCCGAAACTTCCTGTATGGCTTGCCCTTGCAATCCTTGCCCTCTTGCTGTGTTTGCCTGCTCCGGCCGGAATCTGCGCGGCAGAGCAGTTCCCGAAAGATACATGGAAAGACCGGCCCGATCCTCTGGCTTGTCCGCATGCGCAAAAAGGCGGCGAAATCGCGGCATTCGGCGGGCAATACCCAAAAAGCATGAACTACTACCTGGACAACAACATGCTTTCCTCCCAGATATTCGGGGTCATGTTTGAAAGCCTGCTGTCTCACGATCCGGTCACCCTGAATTATGAACCGTTAATCGCCGACAAATGGCAGATATCAGAAAACAAAAAAACCTTTACCTTCCATATCGACAAGGATGCGCGCTGGAGCGACGGCAAACCGATTACCGCACATGACGTGGCCTGGACCTATAAGGCAATCATGGACCCCAAACACATGACAGGCCCGCACAAGGTCAGCCTGGAGCGGTTCAAACCTCCGGAAGTAATTGACA
>JAIPDT010000046.1 GCA_021737545.1 Desulfobacteraceae bacterium | reverse complement strand
GTTGCCTCTGTATTTAGTTTGACAGTCAGGCCAGGGGTATTCATGGTCATGCGAACAGTCCAGTCAAGATAGTCTTTCATATCCGCCTTAAATGGCGCGGCTGAAGCCGGAATAAGCGCTCCGCCGAGCTGAGATTCTTTTTCCAGTAAAACAACGGTATGCCCGCGTTCTGCGGCAGTTCTTCCAGCTTCCATGCCGGCCGGACCACCGCCTACCACGACAACCTTTTTGGTTTTGGATGGCGCGGGTATGTTTTTAAATTCCTCTTCTCTGCCGTTTACCGGGTTGACAGCGCAGCGAACCGGTAAAAACAGAGCCGACCTGTTGGTACAGGTGTTACAACGTACACATGGTCTTATTTTGTCAGCTTCGCCCCGCAGCACCTTTTTCACGTAATCCGGATCCGCCAGGATGGGACGGGCCATTGCAACCATGTCCGCCCTGCCTTGGGCTATTATATCTTCTGCCATTTCAAGGGTTATGGAGCCAACGGTAGTTACGGGTATATTTAGTTCCTTTTTGAATCTTTCAGCATAATGCACGTTCATTCCGTGCGGAAAATATGTGGGCTGTATCATGCTCGGAATGGTCTGCGGCTCGGGCAGCAGTCCCACGGATACATGCAGCAGATCTATTTTATCCTGGATCATTTTTGCGAATTCAAGGGTCTCTTCGACGCCCATCCCGCCTTCCACAAGTTCTTCTGCGCTGATGCGGTACTCAACAGCGATCTGATCCCCAACTTTATGCCTTATGGCATTCAAAACCTCTATTGCGAATCGGGCCCGGTTCTGCAGGCTACCCCCGTATCTGTCATTGCGCTTGTTGGTAAAAGGTGACAAAAACTGCCCGATCAGGTGGCCGTGGCCGCCGTGTATCATGACCATCTCCATTCCCGCCCGCATGCAGCGATACACGGCTTCGGCAAAACGCTCCACCACCATGTCGATGTGTTCCTGTGTCATCACGGTAGGAACATAATCAAGTTTTTTGCCTTCAAGTTCGGCCAAAAGTATCTCTGTTCCCGAAGGAAAAGGAGAGGGGGCTATCGGGGTCCTTCCTTCCAATAGGCGAGGCGGGGAAAAGCGTCCCCCGTGGTTTAATTCTATGGAGGCCTTGGCGCCGTATCTGTGAATGGTTTCCACAAGCACGGACAGGCCGGCAATAACCCTGTCATCCCCCAGGTTCAAAGCATGTTCATGGTCTTTTGCATATTCAAAATCAATGGCCGTATCTCCAATGGTTACAATGCCGACTCCGCTTTTGGCCAGGCCCCTGGTCCATTCGATCAAATCCTTGGTTACAAAACCGTGCGGCGATGCAAGGCAAGGGACAGCAGGAGGGAATTCGATCCTGTTTTTTACGGTTATTCCGCCGAAAGAAAAGGGTGAAAGCAGATTTTTATAGTCACTCAATTCGAAACCTCCCATTTAAATTACGAGTTGTTTTAAACAAAGGGCTCGTCTTTTTCTTCAGCATAAAGTCTTGGCAGAAGGCGGGCCAGGTTTGCATACTCTTCGATATTGTGATGCAGCAGCCCCCTGGCAGCCTGTTCCGGTATCTGCGCGCCTTCGGGCAGCATGCACTTGGGACTGCGGTTTTCAATAATATATCCGAGCCAGAAACGTGTTCTGAATTCTATCCCTTCATCTGTTTCGCGGATCAAATGGCACATGATCGCAGGGGCGGGCGGTTGGTCCTCGGGCGCGTCAATGCTTTTGGAAAAGCCGAAGCCTCCCGCAAAGGCAGATGCTCCGGCATGGAACCTGTCCATATCAAAGCCGAAATCCCCGGGGGACAGAAAGTGGATATCAATGTTTTCCGCTCCTCCGCCGATGTCCTCCACCACGTGATGGACAACCCCGTAGTGTTTTTCAGCCATGGGTACGGAAGGATCTGTTATCTTCTCACGATCCTTATCGCTGACAGAAACTGCGAAATGAGAAGGAGGAAACCAGATCATGTAGCGCAGGTCCTCAAGCGCATGCCATGCAAACCACCAGTTAATCATTTCCGGTGTTACATCCGGCATAATGGTCCTGTTTGCAACATATGCACCTCCTTCAGGAAGCTGGCAGAAACCGATTTCTGCTTCAAAAATGCCGGGACCGAGAAGTCTGTTTCTGTCTTCGGGCAGCATAGCCATAGAAGGATCAACAGGTTTGCCTGAGGCAATTTCATATTTTTCTGGTTCGGCCTTAACAGGCTTTTCGTAATAATACTTTGAATAAGGTTTCTTTTTTTCTTCCTCTGTCAATTCTCTTAACTTCGACATTTTCATTGCTTCCTTTTTGATGGATAGTGAAGAAATCGACCTTTTAGTAAACCACTAATGTTATGACATCTTGTTTGTTTCCGGCTTGCTTGCGTTAATAAAATTCCTGTACTTTTCAACCCGGGCCTTGTATTCTTGGCTTTTACGAGAGGCCATGAGGGCATCCTCGTTTTTTTTAATATCGTCCATATGAATCTTTTTACCGGAGATTGTGTCATGAGCATGTTCAAGCTGCTCTTCGGGGAAGACAAAAGAAATTTTGCCGTCTGTATTTTTAATTTCACCCTTTATCCCGCACAGGCAGCAGATTGCTTCTGATGCATTATTGTTCAGGTAGAAGTTTCTGGAATGGCAGTGCGGGCAGATGCCCGGGTCCCCCTTATATTCAGCCGATTCAATGTCCCGGGCGGCCTTGGCGAGATTAACGCCTATTTCATGCGCTCTTGCCACCTTTTCATCTTCCATGATGATTCCCTTTGACCATGGAAACACTTCGTTGTCTATAACCTTCCACATCATCGTCATAGCCAATAAACCATGGTCGCACTGAATCCTGTTTGTCCAGTCAGAACCTCCGATTCCCACATAGGAAACAACTTTGTCCTTCAAAATTCTCGGATCAGGAATTTTGCCGTTGTTCTTTTCTGCAATCTCGGTGGAGACTATATTGTGTAATCTATCCATTCTGGGGCCGAAGCGGTCGGTAATTGTACGGAAGATACCGGCTGCACCTTTTTCAAAAACAGGAGTGGAAAACAAAACACCATCAGCCTCCAGGATTTTATCCAGCAGCCAGTCGAAATCGTCCTTAAGTGCGCATTTGTTGCCTTTACCTTTCATAAGAGACATGACACATGAAATGCAGCCGGTACAATGCTTGATATCAAGATCCAAAAGCCTTACAAATTCTATTTCCGCGCCGTTTTCCTGAGCACCCATCAAGGCTTCCCTGCACATTGCATCATTGTTTCCGTCTTTTGTTCCGGATGAAACTCCTAAGATCTTCATTTTCAAAGCTCCTTGATCTGAAAATTATTAAGACTATTTCACTAAGATAAGGAAATTATATTGAATCAATTACCAGTACCTGCAATAAAAAAGGGTTTGTGTTTATGTCTGTTTGTTTCATGTTTTAGCCTTTGTTGGTGGGGGATATAGTGGTATTAAATTTTAAATTGTAATTTACTTTACAGTCGTATAGTATAATTGTCAAGAAGATTTTGTTCGGGCTATATTCCGAATTTGAAATTAAATCAATTTTAAGGGATATGGTGTGTATGATAAAAGCTGTAAGGCCTTTATAAAATAAACCTACGTTTCGGGTAGATATCAATGAAAAAAAAGACATCAAAAAGGCTGTTGGGTAAGCAGCCAAAAGAGGTTGCCGAAAAAACAAAGGAAAGGATCATTAAAACCTCACTGAAGGTTTTTGCACAAGAGGGATTCAACAACGCAAAGCTAAGGGATATTGCGGCACAGGCGGGTACAACCCACAGCCTTATCCGTCATCATTTCGGATCCAAGGAGGATCTGTGGATGGCGGTCGTGGATTACGGTCTTAAACTCCACGAGGACCGTCTAAAGCGTATCATTGAATCAGGGCAATGCACGGATCCTGTTGAATTATTCAAGACAATAATCAGGTCCCATGTCTTTTTTACAGCCCAAAACCCGGAGATTACAAAAGTTTTGCTGCATGACAACAGTAAAGCAAGCCGCCATCTTGACTACATCGTGGAAAAGGAGAAGGGGATACATGACATTGTTGAGCCCCATTTTAGGGAAGTTCAGGAACTGGAGTATTTCAAAGGTTTTGACCACCGCAGCTTTACCATATATCTGCGGGCTATTTCCGAAACCCCGATTGCAATATCGGAACTGGCCAATAAATCGCTTGAACAAGACATCCTGTCTGAAAGCGGAATAGCCCTGCACGCACAAAGAGTAATTGATTTTTTGTTCGGCAGGGATAAATAGGGCCGGGAGATAGATAGAAATTCAAGACTATATATCCATTGCCGCATTGAAACCGCTATTTTATCATCAGGGCCTGTAAGGGTATTTATCCATGGGGATATCTTTTGTAAAGGCTTCCATTTTTCCTTTTGTATCTTTAATGACAATCCATTTAAGCCAGTTGTCATTGTCAGTGTCCGCAAAATCCTCCCTGTAATGGAACCCCCTTGATTCGGTCCTCATAAGTGATGCCCTGTAAAACATTTCGGCACATAGCGCCATGCTTTCCGCATCCATACACTTGGAAAGCTCCTGGGAGTCGCCTGCTTTCATACTGCCAAGTTTTTTCTGCAAGTTCATTATCTGGTTTAAGGCCTTCTGCATGCGGGTTTCGCTTTTTATCACGCTGTAATCTACCGGTGCGAGGGAATCCTGAATTTTGTGAATAATTTCGCGGGGAGAAGTCCCGGTATTTCTTTTTAAGGGGGCAAATACTTTATCCCTTATCATTTCTGCATGGCTGTGATCAGGTTCGGGGTCGATGCCGGCTTCCTTTAATGCCCCGGCATGAACGGCCGCGGCAGGACCGCCTTTAATACCCATAAAAAGTGCATTCAGAATCCCGGTTCCATGAATTTTGGCCGGGGGGGTGGGAACAGCTCCTCCCCTGGCAGAACCGCTTCCGCTGATATCGCCTACTGCAAAGAGCCCGGGTACTGAAGTTGCCATTTGGTGGTCAACACTTACGCAGGAAAGCTCTCCTATAAATCCCGGAACCACTTCAAACTTCTTGCTTTCCGAAGGATTGGCCTTGGAAAATGCAAGTTGAAGGCGCTGGATTGCCTTGGGATGAAATTGAAAAAACTTTTCGCCTTCTGATTCAAATGCCCCGATATCAGCGTATATCGGTCCGTTGCCTTCCAATGTTTCCCTGTACCAGGCAAGGGCGGCGATCGGATCCATGGAAGAATGCAGGCCGGGCCGGTATTTCCGGCTGATATTCTCCCCTTTGGAATTGTGGAGATGATCATGGGCGGTGTGCGCACCCCCGTGGATTCCATAATAAAACCAACCCCGGGGATCGACCCTTGCAAAATCGCACATATTGCCGAATTCAGCATTTCTCATTTCGGCTCCCGCACGATAGGCGGCTGCGGTGCCGCTGCCCGTGCTGCACCAGACAGGTGTTACGTCATAATTCTGCGAGCCGTTGGCAAGTATTACGGATCCGGCCTTGAATATATTATAGCTGCCGTCCGGGAGAGTAAAACCTGCTGCGCCTGCTACATTATCGTACCGCTTAAGCAGGTCCACAACGTTTACTCTGTCTATAAATTTTACACCCAGCTTCTTTGCATATTTTGACATCTGCACGCACATGTCGGGATCTATGCTTGTTGTTCCCCATGGAAAGGGCCACTTGGCGTACCGGATTCTGCCCTCCTGATCCCTTGGAATTTCAACACCCCAAAGACTGAGCTTCTCAACGATCAGGCGGCTGTCGTAAGCGAATTCCCTTAGCAGATGCTGATCGTTTAAGTAGCACCCGATATTATCAAGGCAGAATTTGACAAAGTCTTCGGGATCGTCTTCATTTGTTACAAAACTCAGCAGCCCGGCAGTCCTGGCTGCTTTGCCGGCGTACCCCCTGCTTGCTGAGGCTTTATCAACTACAAGAATATCTGTTTCCGGGGCGCTTTCCTTTGCGGAAATGGCTGCCGAAAGCCCTGATATTCCGCCTCCCACGATAAGTATGTCCGTAGTATAAACTTTTCCCAGAGATTTCAGAGACTTCATATCCTATGACCTCCGGCCTGTTGATAAGATTTCAGGATAATATCTGCTTTCCCAGTCAGGTATGATTTCAAGTGCGTTTTCAGGACAAACCGCTTCGCATACAGCGCAAATCTGGCAATCCTCCGGATATGCCAAAAAAGGGATTTCCTCGTTTTCATCAAAGCTTATAGCATTTACAAAACAAACATCCAGGCAGGTTTGACAGCCGGTGCAGGAATCAGACTCAACTTTTAAGAAATGCATCTCATCTCCTTGTTTATCTAAGTTTATCAGCAAGTTCCTGTGAATTCTTCAAGGGGTTGGAATCGTTATATATAGTGTTCCTGTTTCTCAAAGATACCGAAACCGCGATATAGCCTGCTTTCCACGGGTTCATCAGATATTTCTTGCAAGAATAATGCCAATAGCCGGACAAAAGCGTTTGACTCCAGTGCAGAGTATTTTGGTTCCCGGGATTTTTATTTTAACGGCTGTAATTCAAGTTGTAATTACTTGTTTACATAAAAGTTGAAATCACTATACTGAAAATACAATTATAATTGAAGAAAGTCTGCATCACCTTTCTGCTTCTCTGTCATGGATATTTCACTAATTAGCGATATTTCGCGAACAGTGTTTTGTTCAATTTTAGCATCGATTTTTTTAAAAACTAACAAATCGAGGGTCAAAAGTCCCTCTTCGAATAATATATTCTTTGGCATTATTTTTGAATCTTTTAATTTGAAGATGCGGGACATTATGTCCTTACCGGAAGGAGGTGATTAAAAAGGCCTTGAAAAAACTAAAAAACAAACGTGAGCTTAAACTGTAATCATCCAAAGGGAGGTGTAAAAATGGCAAGAAGCAGTTGGGTATCGAATATATGCGGGATTTTGATTGTTGCGGCTGCAGCATGTCTGGTTTTTACTCCGGCCATGACGGGTAAAGCCGGTGCCGAAGTTGTTAAACTTACCTTTAACGACCATAATCCCGGACCTTCCACAGTTGCCAAGGCCTGGGATGACTGGGAAGAATGGGTTGAGAAAGAATCTGACGGCAAGGTGCAAATTAATCTTGTGCATGGAGGTAGCCTGCTAAAGGAAAAGGATGCTTATAGAGGTATTCAGAAAGGTGTAGCCGACGGGGGGCATTATGTCTTAAACCGGCAGCAGGGTTTTACGCTGAATACCGTGATAACGCTTCCTTTCATGAGGTGGCCCGGACGCGATAAGGCGGTCCAAATCTATCGGGACCTAAGAGAGGAGTTCCCGGAACTCAGAGAGGAATGGAAGGGGATAAAGATTATAGGAACAATTATGATGCCGCCCACAGGCATTCATACCAAAGACACCGTGGTAAAAACCCCTGAAGATCTCAAGGGAATGAAACTGATGGGTGCGGAACATGCCATGGTTCAGCTTATAGATGCTGCAGGGGCCACCGCGGTTAATCTGGATATCGGCGATATGTACATGTCTTTGGACAGGGGGCTTATCCAGGGCGTTATGAATCATGTGGCCGTGCTTGATGTGTTCGGTGTTCTGGAGCTTCTTGAGCATCACACGGTTTTCGGCGAGGGAGGTCTTAACATGACCCCGATGTTTAACGTCATGAACCAGGAAAGCTTTGACAAACTCCCGCCTGATGTCCAGGATCTGCTCGAAGAATCCGGCCGTGTCTGGGCTGAAAAACAGATGGAATGGGATAAGAAATCTCTGGCCAAAGCCTGGGGTTACTGTAAGGAAAACGATCATACAATTACCAGGTTAAATCCCGAGCAGATAAAAGAGTGGCAGGAACTTATACAAGAGCCCATCTACGAAAAATGGATTGAAGAAAACGAGAAGAAGGGGAAACCCGGCAGGGAAGTTTTTGACAGAGCTGAGGAACTGGCCGGAAAATACCGCTAACAGTAAAAATATCATGTAGAGCTTCAGCAGGGCTTTGCGGGGTCGCCGCGTGAAACTTGTCGAATTCACTTGCGCAGGTTTTGCAATGTTACTGTCAAGATAACACGTCCCCTCCCGCGGAAGTGACCCCGCACTCTGCTGCACAACGCATTAATGAATTCGTGCAAGGAGCTCGAGTTATAACCCCAACATTTAAGATGCTCAACCTTTTATTGAAAGGATGGAAAGAAATAATGAGGGTTGTTTATTTTTTAAGCAGAGCGTTAGGATATGCGGCTGCTGGGATGCTGGCGATTATTATGCTGCTTACCGTGGCGGATGTTTCTTTGCGTTATTTTTTTAACGCGCCGATAACAGGGACAACAGAAATCACAGAATTGTTGATGATAATCGTGATTTTCCCCGCCCTTGCATGGTGTGCCCTTAAAGGCAGGCATGTAAGTGTTGATCTGTTTGTAGCCAATTTCTCATCCCGGACCCAGGCTGTTATTGATGCTATAACTCAACTCGTGACCCTGGGTATTTTTGCAATCATAACCTGGCATAGTTTCCTGGAATCCACGGAGGTGTCCACGACATGCTCCCTGATTTCAGTGCCTTTTTCCCCCTTTTACTGGATAATGTCGGTTAGCCTGGCACTGTTTTGTCTTGCTATTGCAGTTTTGATAATAAAGAACATTAAAAAGGGGGTGAAGGGATGAGTCCTGAAATTGCCGGTATTGTGGGGCTGGGCGGCCTTATTTTCCTGCTTTTCTGCAGGATGTGGATCGGAGCCGCCATGGCATTGGTGGGGTTTTTGGGTTATGCTTACATATTAGGTATCAACCCTGCATTCGGTGTTATAGCTCAAATACCTTTTAGTACTGTTGCCTATTATCCAATGTCAACCGTGCCCTTGTTTATTCTCATGGGCGAGATCATACTTAGTTCCGGAATAGGGGTCAATTTATATGACACCGCTTATAAATGGCTGGGGCAGCTTCGGGGAGGACTTGCAATGTCAACCACCCTGGCCTGTGCTCTTTTTGCCGCCATTACAGGGGTTAGCTCGCCCGCAATTGTTACTATGGGCAAGGTGGCGATACCTGAAATGCGGAAGCGTCATTACCGAGATCAACTGGCCACCGGCTCTATAGTCGCAGCCGGCGGGATGGCCTTTCTTATTCCTCCAAGTATGGCTTTCATTATTTATGGAATCATAACAGAGCAATCCATAGGCAAATTGTTCATGGCGGGTATATTTCCCGGAATACTGCTCTGTGCCCTGTTTATGATCACCATCACAATTATTACTTCAATTAGTCCTGATAAGGGGCCTGCCGGCCCAAAGACATCATTCCGGGACAAGATTGGATCTCTTAAGGGGACCTGGCATACTATTCTTCTGTTTTTATTAGTATTGGGTGGTATTTACGGGGGAATATTTACCCCTACAGAGGCGGGAGGTATCGGTGCTTTCGGCGCCCTTGTCATTACGGTGGGCTGCCGGCTAATGAGCCTGAGGTCCTTTATCAGATGCCTTCTGGAAGCTTGTGAGATAACGGCCATGGTGTTCCTGCTGATTATCGGCGCCTATATTCTCATGAAATTCCTGGCCGTAAGCGGGCTTCCTGGTTTGTTAAGCGAAACGGTTGCAAGTCTTACCGTGCCCAGGCTGGTTATTTTAAGTGGAATTCTTCTGCTTTATGTTTTCCTGGGAATGTTTCTTGACATCTTCTCAGCCGTAATAATGACCATTCCGGTGATCTTTCCTGTGATAGTGTCGTTGGGCTTCGATCCCATATGGTTTGGCGTGGTGATGGTTATAGTAATGCAGATGGGACTGGTTACCCCGCCGCTGGGCATGGATGTGTATATTCTAAGCGGCGCAATCGGTGTTAAGCCGTTTACAATTTTTACCGGAGTGCTGCCGTTTATTGCTGCAATGATAATTTGTATAGTGCTGCTGGTAATTTTTCCGGAAATCGCATTGTTTATACCCAGTATTATGTAGAGGACCATTCTAAATATGGAAGAGACAGAAGCTGAACTCGTGGTTATCGGCGCCGGCGCCGCAGGTTTGTCTGCCGCTGTTGCAGCCGCGGAAAAGGGGATAAAGAAGATAGTCATCCTGGAGACCCGTGGAGTATCCGGGGGCAATGCCAAATTTGTCAAGGGTATTTTTGCCGCGGAGAGCAGCCTTCAAAAGCGCCTGGGTATTGATGCCCGAAGGGATCTACTTTTTAGAAAAGCCATGGACTATGGCCATTGGAAACCGAATCCAATGCTTGTCCGCGCCCTTATCGACAAATCGGGCGATACTATCGAATGGCTGGAAGGAAAGGGGATGGAATTTGATTGGATCCCCCCTTTGTATCAAGGTCAGGATCCCCTGGTCTTCCATTTCCAAAAAGCTCCCGGAGAGACAGGCCCGACATTTGTCCGGACTTTTGTGCAAAGGTGCGGGGATTTGGGAGTGAGACTTTTTCTTAAGACCAGGGCGCAAAGACTGATGACAGACAGTAATGGCCAAATTACAGGAGTTCTGGCTGAAAATAAAGACAAGCAGCTTAAAATAACCACAAAAACCGTGATTGTGTCTACAGGCGGTTTTGCCGGAAACCAGGAGCTTTTAAAAAGGTATCTTCTTTCTTACGATGAAAAAGAGATCCATCTGGCAGGAATACCTCATAATGGAGACGGAATACAAATTGCCGGGGAAGCCGGGGCAGCAACAGAAGGCATGGACGTGCTGGAAATGAATGGCCCGGCCGCCTTTCCATTGTCTTCAGATCTGTCTCCCGTTGTAAAGCACCCCAAAACCATGTGGGTAAACAAAAAGGGTGTGCGTTTTACGGATGAAGCCCTGACCCTTTTCCCGGAGTCGGCAAACAGATTATATCAGCAGCCGGGAAGAATTTCTTATACTCTTTTTGATGAAAATATCAAGAAATCGATATTTAAGGAAAATCCATCCGATGCCCCGCTGATAAGAAGGGTGCGGGCCGATAAGGCTGAAGAGGAACTTTATGCGCAAGTTGAAAAAGGCAGGGTCAAGATAGCTGATTCATGGGATGCGATAGCCGAATGGATCGGCATAGATTCCCCAACTTTGAAAACAGAGATAGGAAACTACAATACTTTCTGTGAAAACGGACACGACAAAATTTTTGTGAAAGACCCGAATTTTCTTTTCCCCTTAAATACCCCGCCATATTACGCTATCCAGGCCGGTCTCTATTTGCTGGTTACGCATGGAGGAATCAAGATTAATCATGAAACAGAGGTACTTGATCTTCAAAATGAGCCAATTCCCGGGCTTTATGCCGCAGGTGTGGAGACCGGAGGTGCTGATGCGAATTCCTATAATGCACAGTTGGCAGGACATTCATGCGGATTCAGTGTCAGTTCCGGCCGTATTGCAGGTGAAAACGCTGCAGGCTTTGTCAAGAACAACTGACCCCGACCTTGGGCTTGCTCAGAATTCGATTTTTCGGCTTCGTGACCGTTCGGTAACGACTTTTTAAATTCTGTCAAAGATAATTCAGGGAAACAGGCATAAATGCAAAATAATAATTGTAATGGAGGAGTTTACGATGAAAATGACGCAGGATGAAATGGGGACACACTTAGAGTGGAGTCATGAAGGGGTAACCCCGAAAATGATTGACTGGTTCTGGAGTAACATGGAAAAGGGCTTTATTCTGTGGCATCCCTCACAGCACGAACCTTTGGAATGGGCTATTCCTCCGGTCAATGGAAACCCTGTCGGTTCTGTTCATATTGCTCCCCAAACCTGGAATGACGGGACCAGGCAAAATCTTTATATCAGGATGGAGGATCTGGCAGAAATCCCGGAAGATGTAAAGGCCTATATCAAATATGATCATGCCATAGTGGCAGCCGGAATGGGATTGGGAGAAGAAGCACTGAAAAATGATACTCCCTGGGGTTATCGTATTCATCAATGGCAAAAAACCGACTTTGGAGTGGTAGGTATGTCAAACGCCATAGGCGCGGCCAAAAAAGAGTCTAAAGAAGATGGTGTTATCTGGGCTCAGCATTGCGAGGAAGAGATAGGTAACTGGGGTGTTTTTTTACCTACATTGTATAATTTATATAAAGTTGTTGAAAATCCCGCCATCAATTTATTTGCGGATTTATCGCTTGAAAAAACAGGACGGGAGGCAAAGTATAAGTACATTCCCTAGTGCCCAGCCAGAAATGGCTAATTTGCCCAATTTCTGCGTCAGGCTCAAATTTTAATCCTCAAAATACTTTGAGTATTCCTGCGGTTAAAATTTTCGCCTTCCTTGAACTTGAACAAATTATCTGATTTCTGGACGGACACTCCCTAAGACAAAAATAGTTTCTTCTTCCGACAGAACCGGAAGAAGAAACTATAAAACAGCTTTTTCATATGAAGGCTATAGATATCCCCGGGAATCTCTAAGGAATTCGTCTGTCGGTCGCTCCAGGATAAAGGAGCTGACAAAGTCCACATAAGGTTCCAGGAAAGGATATCTTTCGTACCCGGCCCATGACGGTTTTGTATACTGCGGGGGCTCTTCAATAACTGATCTCCGCCAGTCATCAAACGTTTCATACCATAATTCAACCAGGCGGTCCCACGAAGCCATTACCGTCTCCGGTGGCGGTACTTTCCCCGGAGCCCAAACCCCCGGCAGCTCGATAGGATCCTTAATGACCCGGTAGCTGAAGAAGCGGTGCAGTCCCGGCTGTTTCATCACTTCCTTTGCATGAATATTTAGAAACCATTCCTCTCCTTCTTCTTCGGATACACCCTCGGGGTATTTAAGCAGTATATACCAGCGCAGCACGTTTTTTTCATGGGGCTGTATTTCGCTTCCCATGAAATCTTCGGTAGGCTGTGCAGGTACAAAGCAGGTGGCAACATTGGGCCATACCGGAGGCACTGTAAAGGCCATCGTACCGCGCGGACCTGTCAAAGGTATTTCTCTCCACCATCCTTCTGTTACCCGCCAGTTGTAAAATCCGTAAGCCCGTGCTTCTGCGGGAGCGAATACCGGCATAAAACTTTCATGTCTGGTCAGCCAGGGACCATACCGTCTCACAATTTCTGACGCATGCTCGTTATAATACCATCTTTCCATAGCGGCTATATTATTAATCGGTATGTCGTGCACTACGATACTTTTAATCATAAATATTATTCCCCATATATCTTAAGGCCCGGGATCGGCCTACAAATTCTTTTGTATAAATTCGATTAAGGTCCCGTTGTTATCTCTTATAAATCCCATAAGGGTGCCTTCCATCGGATTGGGTCCCATTACAATGTCGCAACCTTTTTCGCGCAGTCTGTCGAAAAGACCTTTAATATCCTGAGTCTCGAAGCAGACGTGCTTTGTTCCCTGAGTCTTTATGTCCTCGTCAGGCATAAGCCTTTCTTTGGGCAGCGGCATGGATTCATGATGCTGGAACAATTCGATTTCAAAATCCCCGTGTTTGAGAAATGCAAGAACTGCATTTAACTCGGGTACTTCCTTGCACCATTCCAATTCAAAATTTAGCATTTCCCCGTACCATTTAATGGAGGCTTCAATGTCGGCAACGCTGATACCACAGTGAAGCGGTTTTAAATAACTCTCACCCATTTTTGAAATTCCTTGTCATCTTAATGATTTTGTAAGAAGTAGATTTCTTCCGATTCTATTATTATTTTATCTTGTTGTAATATAACCCCTGTATTGAGTAAGATGGTCGGATTCCGGACGATCAAGAAGGAAAATGCCGGTAAAATCCTTGTACGGTTCCAGGTACGGAAACTGATCCCACTTTGCCCAGGGGGGCTTTGTAAATTTTTCTTTATTCTCAACAATGGCTTTGTACCATTGTCTGCTGTTGTCAAACCACAGTTCTGCAACACGCACAAAAGGACTGGTTGCCGGATCTTCGAGTACGGCGCTGCTCATAAATCTGTTTAGTTGAGGAAGCTCGACCAATTGAGGAGCCAGCTGGTTGATAAACCAATCATCTCCTTCTTCCCTGGAGACTCCTTCGGGGTATTTGAATACGGTCAACCAGCGAAAGTTGGGGCCGTCCTCTATGGTTCTTTCGCTGCCTTTAAAGTCATTTTCCCAGAACAAGGGCAGGAAACAGAATACGATTGGATGGTATCCATCCCTGCTTCCCCTCCATCTTCTTTCCCTGGGGTCATTATCAGTAGGCTGGTTGGTGATTTCAAGAAAATCAGAAGGCCAGTACTCGGAAAAAGCAAGGCCTCGGGGCATGTTTGAAGCAATGTTTTTAAATGGATTGATCAGCCAGTAGTGCTCGGTCATTATCCAGTTGTATGTGCCGAAATCCACGCCTGCGGGGGGCGTGGGAAGGGCCCTGTAAGTGCAGTATTTGGTCACATAAGGGGCGAACTGGGAAATACTGTCAGGAACGTGATATTTGTAAAGCCATCGATAGGCGGCCGGAAGATCGCTGTCATCCCTGACGCAGTTCATGATGATACTTCTCATTAATTGCTGCTGGGTCATAATAGTACCTCCTGTTTCTTAATTAGGATTTAGATCCTCCCCATATGGTGGAGGATCCGGAAAGGTTTAACCGTTCCGGGGAGATAAATTAAAGCACGAAATTTGAATATCGAAATTTGAAACAAATCCGCTCGCAATGATGCCGTGTTTTTAATCATCAACGACTTTGCAAGAAACAAACCAAACATAATCGTAAAAAAGAAGCAGGCCAGCATTGGGTTAAGACCATTTTAATTTATCATAAAATTAGATATATATCATCGGTTAGCGAAATTTCGCGAGATTTATCTATATGCAAAAGCGTGGAAAATGCAAGATAGTTGAGTCCGCAAGGCCGGGTTTCGAGATTTCAATAAAGGGTTTCGAAGGGTTCTGAAAACATATAGGTTCCTTAAATTAAAAAGAGTTTATTGATCTCCAAGATTAAATCTGCTATAGCTGGATTTTAAATTTTAAGGAGTTCTTTTCATTTCATTGTACGCGATATTTTGCGAATTTGTGATATTTCACGTCTTTTTTTATCAATAATAAAGCCATGAAATTGTATAAATTAAACAAATTCAGTGAGAATCCCTTGTCGCGAGGCTATATAAGTTTGGCATTGTTTTTGAATTTGTATTTGGAGGGGGTAAAAACAGCGTCAAACGTATCATCTGATTTTTATTATTTCCTTAAAGCCTAATTATGATCAATGCATGGTTCAATATTTTTCTATAGGCTTCGGTTTAGGGATGTGGCAAGAAATAAAAAGATAAGCGGTAAGTACTGGATATATTGAAGGATAAATCTCAGTTCGTTATTTTCAAAAAGAATAGGCTCGTTCTTGAATTGCAGTTTAAAAGAAAGTAAGTGGAAGAGTTATTGCTATGGAGATACTAGATCAGGGAATGGGTGAAATGTTCATGGATCCGGATCCGGACGTTTCCAGGTCGTTTTTTCGTAATAAGCAAAGGAAAATGACCGGCAAGGTCATGGAATTAAAAGAGGCGGTAAAG
>JAIPDT010000045.1 GCA_021737545.1 Desulfobacteraceae bacterium | reverse complement strand
TACTGGTAGCCGTGGGGCGCAGGCCAAACACCGACGACCTGGGATGTGAAAAAGCCGGGCTGGACCTGGACACACGGGGGCATATAGTGGTGGACGACCAGCTCCGTACCAGCGTGGAAGGCATCTGGGCTTTGGGCGATTGCAACGGCAGGGGAGCCTTTACCCATACCGCCTATAACGACAGTGAAATCGTGGCTGCAAATCTGCTCGACAAGGACCCCCGGCGTGTAAGCGACAGGATCGAGACCTATGCCCTTTACACCGATCCGCCGCTGGGCCGGGTGGGCATGACAGAAGCCCGGATCCGGGAATCCGGCCGGCGGGCGCTTGTAGGCAAAAGGCCGATGACCAGGGTAAACAGGGCCCGGGCAAAGGGCGATACCAGGGGTTTTATAAAAATCCTGGTTGATGCGGAAACAAAAAAAATTCTTGGCGGCGCCATTCTCGGGGTGGGCGGCGACGAGGCGATCCATCAGATTACCGATATCATGTATGCCGACGCGTCATACACGGTGATTCAACGGGCGGTACACATTCATCCCACGGTATCCGAACTGATACCTACGGTGCTGGGGCAGCTCGAAGCCATGGAATAAAACATGGAATAAAAAAGAGAGTGAAATGAAGTCTTATTACAACCCCGAAGACCTTGATCGGTTCGAAGAAATCGGGAAAAATGCCCCTGAACTGGCAAAAAATTTTTTTGACTATTATGCTGCCGTGTTTGCAGACGGCGCGCTCACGGAACGTGAAAAATCTCTTATTGCGCTGGCTGTGGCCCATGCTGTCCAGTGCCCCTATTGTATTGACGCTTATACAAAAGACAGCCTTGAAAAGGGTTCGAATCTATCAGAGATGACAGAAGCCGTAGATATCACAGGCGGTGCACCGGAATTGAATCCGCATCTTGAGTATCTTGTTGAATCCCTTTCTCAAAAGGCATCTCAAATAATGCTCAGATCCAATCTTTCAGCCCTGGGAAGGGATGATAACAAGCATTTGATCAAAAAGATGGCTTCCCGTTGCGTCACAATAGTTGCCTCTTTTCCGTCTCTGGATGAACCGCAGATCAATGCACAACGCGGTGACGGGGTTTTTAAGACAAGCATAGATGGGGGGCAGACCAAAGCAGGCATTCCTATTGCAACAGTCGATCATTGCTTTACATGCACGGCAGGAGCCGGGTTTACGTGAGGCGGCGCCATTGAAACCTGAGGTCGGGTTTTTATTTTATTAATTATACAATCTGTACCGCTTGTATATAATTCACTATAAATGCAGATTTAGAGCGGGAAACGAAATATGTACATAGGCAAATATAAAGTTTTGGGGCTTCTGGGCAAGGGCGGCATGGGACGTGTATACAAGGTTAAATTGCCACAGATAGACAAAATAGTAGCATTAAAGCTGCTTCGCCCCCATGAACACATGCTCAGACTGCTTGGCAGGGCCAGGATTGAAGAAATGTTTATAAGCGAAGCCCGAATTCTGGGGCGAATTCGCCACCCAAATGTTGCAGCTATCCTGGATTTTGACCGGGATCTGGAAAATCGGCTGTTTTTTTCCATGGAATATCACTGCAAAAACCTTGGGGACATGATTGGAGAGCATTACTTGATGGAGGCACCTACCCGGTTAATTGATCCGGCTCGTGCTTTTCAGTATGCCGACCAGGTTCTTGCAGGCCTGGACAGACTGCACCATGACGGAATTCTTCATAGGGACGTCAAGCCTTATAACATGCTTATTACGGATAGAGACGAAATTAAAATCATTGATTTCGGTCTTTCCCTTCTGAGGGGAGAAGCGTGCCGGGTTCCGGAGAGTTTCAAGATCGGCACGCCTTATTTTGCAGCACCGGAACAGGAAAAAGATCCGGACGGGGTAGATGAGAGAGCGGATCTTTACGGCGTTGGGGTCATGGTATGGCGCATGCTAACCGGTTATCTGCCCCCGGATACCGGTGAAAAAACCAGGCCCGGGGAAATAAACGAGCTGTTGGGAGAGTACTGGGACAACTTTTTACTCAGGTCAACTCATCCTGAAAAGACAAAACGTTTTTCAGACTGTCGGGACATGCAGAAATCAATGAAAACCGCGTATCAGAAATGGCACGACAACCTGGAACAGGCATGCCGCATGCAGATGCCGGAAGAAGACCGAAGAGTGGAGGTTGAGAGCCAAAATGGTGCTTTGCGCAAAAAGCCCTTGAAGATACAGGCGCGGGATGCAGAGCGTGTGTTTGGACTTGATTCTCAATGGCGGCCCCTGATACGAAAAAAGACCATGTTTATACCTGAAGATTCAGGGATTGTAAGAGATTTGTCACACGGACTTGTTTGGCAGCAGGGGGGAACACGTTACCCGGTAGAGTGGAAAAATGCAGGCGCCTATATTAATTTTTTAAATAAAATTGAATTTGCCGGAATATGTACATGGCGCCTTCCCACCATAGATGAACTAAAAATCCAGATCCGCCGGTCTTCGATTCTCGGCGACTACTGTGCTCCCGCGGTTTTTGAGACCAGCCGGGACCGACTTTGGAGTGCGGACAGCAAATCCTTTACAGCAGCCTGGTTTGTGGATACCTCCCTTGGTTATGTTGGTGCTGCGGATTTTACGTGCCTGTGCCATATCAGGGGGGTAAGTGATGACTTATCTTGCTGTGCCCGATTTCAGTTTGAAAACGGTGATTGAAAATTCAGCCTCAGTATGGTATTAGCATAATAGTGGTTCTTATTTTTACCCAGCGCAGAAATGGAAAAATTACCTTATGATGTCCGAGGTTGACAATATAGTTGAAACCATGTGCCCCCTGGATGAGTTGCCTGCACTTCCCTCCGTGGCAACAAAGATACTGGAAAAAATAAGGGAACCTGACGCCTCAATGCATCAACTGGCCGGAATTCTTGCGACCGACCCCCCACTGTCTGTCAAGGTTTTGAGCGTGGTGAATTCCTCCTTTTTCGGGCTGCCCAAAAAAATCACCAACCTGCCGCATGCAGTAAATCTTCTGGGCGAGGATTCCCTGAAATATATCGCCTTGAGCTTTTCGCTTATTCATTTGTTTGACAGAAAGGAAAACCTTCTCGATTATTCTCTTTTCTGGAAGTCATCACTGACCAGTGCAGTTGTAAGCCGGATTCTGTGCACGGAGCTGGATTGGACTGACTGCGAGGACATGTATTTTCTGGGGTTGGTACACAATATAGGCATCCTTATGCTTGCCCAGAGTCATCCCAGGCAGTATGCGCTGGTAATGGATAAGGTGAGAGAGCGGAACGCGGAATTTTATGCAGCCGAAAACGAGGTCTTCGGGTGCAACCACATGCAGGTGGGGGCAATGCTTGCAAAACAATGGGGGCTGCCGGAGTCATTTTCGCTGCGTATTGCCAATCATCATCATCCGGACAGAATATCGGATACAAATTCACCGGACCGTTCAAGAACCGAGGTACTTCGTCTTGCTTTTGAGATTTCCCGATTTTTAAATGGCAACAACAAAACGTTTCGGTTGAGCCGGATTGAAGAGTTTATAAAACAATATGAGATTGATGACAGGGTTGACCTCGAATCGGTGATAGAAAAGGTGACCGCCCAGATTGAACCCTTGCTGCCGCTTTTCAACCTGGAGTCAAGTACCAATATTGATTGTTTAAAGCTCCTGGAAGATAGCAAGAGGGAAATGTTTGATCTGTCCTTCCGGTTGAGCAGGAAAGTAAGAGAGCAGCAGGAATCCATTGAAAATTTGAGCATGCAGGCAACGAGGGATAGCCTGACCGGACTCTGGAATTACCGCGGCTTTCAGGAAGCTCTTGACAGTGAAATAGCAAGCGTTGAGCGCCACAACCATACAAGCGTACTCGCCCTTGTTGACCTTGACGCCTTTAAGACCGTGAATGATATGCACGGTCATCTGGCCGGGGATCATGTGTTAAAGACTGTTTCTGACTATTTTCGGGACAACATCAGAAAATCTGATTTGGTGGCAAGATACGGGGGAGAAGAGTTTGTTTTCATTCTCAGAGTCACTGAGGCAGAAAACGGATTCAAGAGACTGGATCGGCTCAGGGAAAAACTCGCCGGGCTTGAAGTTGAATACCATGGAGAAAAAATTTCCGTGACCATGAGCGTGGGGTTGACTCTTATTGGTCCCGGAAATCCCGCAACCGGTCGCGAGCTTATCAGGCGGGCGGACAACGCCATGTATCATGCCAAAAAGGCGGGCCGTAACCGGACCGTCAGGGCATAATTCTTAATTTTATAACCGCGGGCATGCTTTTTAGATATCACCGGCGTTGCCATTCAAACCTGAGGCCGGATTTTTTATTTGGGTTTGTTTCGGATCATGGTGTAAACAAGGCCCTCTTTTTGCCAGCGCCGGGCTGATGTTTGAACAGGTTTGCAGATCAGGAAAAAAACTGTCCGGCAAATTCGGGTACCGTTACCCGGAATTGTTGTTTTTAAGCCTGAGTTTAAGCCTGAGTCCTTGACATGCCACAATAAGCCGGGTATATTATGTAAATAATTGTTTGCCGGTTTTTAAAACTATTATATATGTTAGTGGGCGGTGTAACTGATGTGCACGCATGAAATTAAAGGATACAACTCATGACCAGATCAGCAGAGGCCGAGCGCAATACCCGCGAAACACAAATCACCGCCAGGATCGATATCAACGGGACCGGCATCTGTGAAATTGACACCGGCATCGCTTTTTTTGATCATATGCTTACCCTTTTTGCCGTCCACGGCTTTTTCGATTTGCAGATTCGTGCCAAAGGCGACATTGACGTTGACTACCATCATACGGTCGAGGACTCGGGTCTTGTATTGGGCGATCTGATCAACCGGGCAATAGGAAAAAAAAGAGGAATCGTCCGTTACGGACATGCAGTAACCCCCATGGATGACGCGATAAGCGAAGTTGCCGTGGATCTGTCCGGCAGGCCGTATCTGGTATATGATCTTCCGGCAACGCTTCAGCCGGTTTCCGGGTTCAACGTCTATCTGGCCAGGGAGTTTTTTCGGGCTGTGGCGAATGCCGCGGGTATGAATCTGCATATTCAGGTCCGCTACGGCGAAAACGACCACCATGCAACAGAGGCCGTATTCAAGTCCTTTGCCAGGGCGCTGGATCAGGCTACATCCATAGACACCCGTATTTCAGGTATACACTCCACCAAGGGTACCTTGTAGACAACACCGGAACCATTTATGGATCACAAGATGATTGTTATCCCGGCAATTGACATAAAGGGCGGATTATGCGTCCGCCTTTTCCAGGGCGAAATGGACAGAGAAACGGTTTTTTCCGACGACCCGGCCGCCATGGCAAGGCGCTGGGCGGATCAGGGCGCGGAGCTGATTCATGTGGTCGACCTTGACGGAGCTGTGGCTAAACACCCCCGGAATCTTGATGCGATTGACAGGATTGTAAAAGAGGTCGATCCGGTTCCGGTGCAGGTGGGCGGAGGCATTAGGGATGTTGACGGGATTGAAAAGTACCTTGGTCTTGGGGCGCACCGGGTGGTAGTCGGTTCCGCGGCCATCTATGATCCGGAAATGGTGAAAAATGCCTGTGCGAGGTTTCCCGGCAGGATTGTTGTAGGCATTGACGCCAGAAACGGTAAGGTGGCCATCGAGGGATGGACCAAGACAACCGAGATGGTCGCCGCTGAACTGGCAAGCCGGTTTGAGGATTCGGGTGTGGCTGCGATCAATTTTACCGACATTGAGCGCGACGGCATGCAGAGCGGCCCGAATATAGATGCCATCCGGAATTTTGCCAGGGCGGTAAACATCCCGGTCGTGGCCTCTGGAGGCGTGTCCTCCATCGACGATATAAGGCGTCTTGCCGCCCTGGAATCAGATGGGGTGACAGGAATCATCACAGGCCGGGCGCTCTACGAGGGCGGCCTTGATCTGAGATCCGCTATTGAATTGCTTCGGAAGAGCTAAAAATATATTTGACAATTGTCAGGTAAATAATTATTTTTATTTAAATTTACCGGAGATGAAAGTTTCTTGAACAAATCCGAGTCCTTCCCGCCGGAATACATAGAATTACATATGCCCATGAATTTAAGGAGCGTGCGGTTTGGCCTTGCATATTTCAGATGACATGCTTGCCGAAATCAGAAACGCCGCAGATATTGTGGAGATGATCTCCGCACGGGTATATCTGAAAAAGGCGGGTAAGGATTTTGTCGGGTTGTGCCCTTTTCATTCAGAAAAGACCCCTTCTTTCACAGTCAGCCAGGGAAAACAGATTTTTTACTGCTTCGGCTGCGGCGCCGGGGGCAATATATTCAATTTCCTGATGCGATACGACGGGGTAAGTTTTCCGGAGGCCGTACAGGCGGTCGCCAGACACTACGGCATCTCTTTGCCGGAAAAAAACATGAGCCCTGAGCAGAAAAAGCAGGCCTCGGAGAGGGAGCATCTGCTGGCATTAAATCACAGGGTAATGCAGTTTTACAAGAACATTTTGTTAAAAGATTCCAGAGGGCAAGGGGCCAGGCAATATCTGAAACAGCGGGGAATGGACCGGCAGATAATAGAACGGTTTAACCTTGGCTATGTGCCGGAAGGCTGGGATAATCTGATCCGGTTTTTGCGCAAATCCCGGGTTTCAATGGAAATGGCGGAAAAAGCGGGCCTGATTGCCCCGAAAAAGCAGAAAGGATATTACGACCGGTTTAGAAACCGGATTATATTTCCGATCGTGGATATTTCCGGACAGGTTATCGCATTTGGCGGCAGGGTGATGGATGATTCAAAGCCCAAGTATTTAAACTCCCCGGAAACCCCTGTCTATCATAAGGGCAGAACCCTGTATGGCATCCATGAGGCCAGGGAGCAATGCCGAAGCCGGGGTTGCGTTTTTATTGTGGAAGGTTATTTTGATCTGTTAGTAATGCATCAGCACGGGCTGAAAAACACCGTTGCTACTCTGGGCACTGCGCTGACCCGCGACCATATCCGCAGACTAAGCCGTGCGGCCGGCTCGGGAGATAAAAAGGCGTATCTCGTTTTTGACTCTGACGAGGCCGGAATAAACGCGGCAAAACGCACAATCGGCGCCTTTCTGGAAGAATCGATGGAAGCTGCGGTGGTTCTGTTGCCCGAAGGACACGATCCGGATTCATATTTGTTCGAACACGGCCCTGAAGCCTTTGATCGGCTGGCCCAAGGCGCGCCGAGCTTGTTTGAGTTTCTAATAGAGAATACGATTGCCGCCCACGGCAAGTCGGTAGAGGGCAAGGTTCGGGTTATGGGAGAAATAGCACCGGTGCTGGCTGAAATAAGCGACCCGGTTGCCCGGTCTCTCTATACCAGGCACCTGACTGAAAGCCTTGGGGTGGATGAGTCGGCCGTGCTGGAAAAGGTTCGGGAAACCCGGGACAAGCCGTCGGCCCGTTCTAAACGCCCCGGCGAGAGTAAACTTTCCGAAGGAAAAGGGCCGGAGAAAGGGCCTGCCGCCCGGGAGCCTTTACAGGACCGGCTTGAAGTGCAGGTGGTTGCGATGATGATCCAGAATCCTGAAAGTATAGCCGAGGTGGAAGAACGCAATATCCTTGATTATTTTGAGGATCCCGGGCTGCAGGCTCTCGGAAAACTGGTTTCCCGGCAGTTAAAACAAGAGCAGGCCGGCGTATCCGGCATGCTCAACCATGTAGAAGATGAGCAGCAGCGCCGGCTGCTTGCTTCTTTTATGATGGAGGATGCCTGCTGGGGGCGGGAAAGCTGCGCTTTGCTGCTTTCCCAGTTTGTCCAGTGCAAACAGCGAAGGAAAAATGATTTGCTCGAACAGATTCGTGCGGCGGAACAAAGCAATGATAATGAATTGCTGACGAAGCTGTTGAGCAAAAAGCAGAAACAGGCGGCCGGCCGGCGATAAATATGGCGGCGGCCGGTTTTGCGGTCAAATAAAAACAATAGCAGGAGGCTATCGGTCTATGGCGAAACGATCCGCAAACAACGGGGACGAAGCCAAAAAGGTCCAGAAGGAAAAGTTCAATGAGCTGATTTCAAAAGGCAAGGAGCAGGGATATCTTACCTATGAGCAGATCAGCGAGGTACTTCCCGAAGAAATGATGTCCCCGGAGCAGATCGACGAAACGCTGATGTGGTTCGACGACCTGGATATCGAGGTGGTGGAAAAAAGAAAGCAGCAGCTCTCTTCGGAAACCAAAAAGGAAGGCGATGAAGAAGGGCCGACAGGCACCGAAGAGGTGGATGAATCCGCGCAGTTCCGTGCGGTAAACGATCCGGTAAAGATGTATCTGCGGGAAATGGGGATGGTAACCCTGCTTTCACGGGAAGGTGAAATCGAGATTGCAAAAAAGATCGAGGCCGGCGAGCAGGATGTGTTAAAGGCCATGCTGGAGACCACCCTTGGCGTGGACAGTATCATCAACCTGGGCGATCAGATTGCCGCCGGTACGCTGCGGCCCAAGCATGTCCTGCGAGACATCGACGAAGGGGATACAATTGTAGACGAGTCTCTTCAGATCGAGAAATTCCTGGAAACCATTGACACAATTAAAAACATTGACGCGGAAAATCACCAGCTCCGCGATCGCTTGTTTCACGAATCCATGGATGCCGAGGAACAGCGCAGGGTCACGCGTTCAATCCGCAGGCGCAACCGCAAGATATTTGAACTATTCAAGGACTGGCGTCTTGAAAGCGACGTAATTGAAGAAATCGAGCGCAAGATCGCAGAACAGGTGGAATGGTTTGACACAACACACAAGGTGTTCTGCGAATGTGCCGCGGCTTTCAATGCACCGATCTCAGATGTACGCGAACGCCTGGAAAGGGAAAAGGGTTTTGTAGAGTGGGGATGTTCGTGCTCGCAATACAGCACCGAAGAGGTTTCACGGCTTTTTGAGGACTTAAAAAAGCTCCACACTCAGATTGAGATGCGGGAACGGGAGATCAAGGCTTCGGCGCGCAATTTAAAGCGCATAATGGTCCGTATTGAAGAAGGCCATCAAAGGGCAAAGGACGCCAAAGGTGAACTGGTTCAGGCCAATCTCCGGTTAGTGGTAAGTATTGCAAAGAAATACACCAACCGTGGGCTCCAGTTTCTGGATCTGATCCAGGAAGGCAACATCGGCCTGATGAAGGCGGTGGACAAGTTCGAATATAGGCGCGGCTACAAGTTCTCCACGTATGCCACATGGTGGATCCGCCAGGCCATAACCCGGGCTATTGCTGACCAGGCCCGAACCATCAGGATTCCGGTGCACATGATTGAGACCATAAACAAACTGATTCGCACTTCGAGGTATCTTGTCCAGGAAATGGGAAGAGAGCCCAGCCCGGAGGAAATCGCGGAAAAAATGGAAGTGCCGATAGACAAGGTGCGCAAAGTCCTTCGCATAGCGCGCGAGCCTATCTCCCTGGAAACCCCGATCGGTGAAGAAGACGACAGCCACCTGGGGGATTTCATTGAGGACAAGACATTTATGTCGCCTTCTGAGGCAGCTATCAACCTGAATCTGTCCGAGCAGACCAGGAAGGTGCTTACGACTTTAAGCCCGCGGGAGGAAAAAGTTCTTCGCATGCGTTTCGGTATCGGTGAAAAATCAGACCACACTTTAGAGGAGGTGGGAAACGATTTTGATGTAACCCGTGAGCGCATCCGTCAGATCGAGGCAAAAGCGCTTCGCAAGCTGCGCCATCCTACCAGGAGCCGCAAGCTCAAGTATTTTATGGAATCCTGAACTCAAAAAACTTTTGTCTGAATATGTGCTTGACAAAGAACCGGCGAGTCGATAGGTAGACAGAGCATTTGGTATGAGTTGTTCCGGCAATTGGATAAAAGCTCATATTCCGGGCCCATAGCTCAGTTGGAAGAGCCACCGGCTCATAACCGGTCGGTCCCAGGTTCGAATCCTGGTGGGCCCACCACATAACAATCCAAAGAAATTTTTCGTGATACGAAAAGCCCTGGAAACAAAGACGTTTCCGGGGCTTTTTTATGTCTTGTTGTCCAATAAAATCCATTGACATCCGGTTTCGCTCTGCTGTATAAGCGCTACCCCCTATCATCCCGAAAGGGATGCTTATCCAAAAGGCGTATTTGCTGAAGTCCTGCCGCTGTTGGTGATACGTGCCCTCAACCATGAGCGGGCCCCACATGGGAAAGATCGACACCTAACCCAGTAAAGTGCCTCCCATATTGAAACTTTCTATAAATAATAAAATTGATATAGATATTAGCAATTTGACATCTAGAAAATTTTAATCATAGATATATCCAAAAATAAGCGAGTATGGTGGTTGATTTTATCGGACTGCATAAAAGGGGTAATTAAATGAAAAACGTTTTTGTTTCAAAATGGGGGATTATCGGGGTGGGAGCTGTGATCGGCATTGGAGCCGCCTTGCTCCAGTATTTTGGAAATCCCGGCAACATGGGCATATGCGTTGCATGTTTTGAAAGGGATATTGCCGGGGCTGTGGGGCTTCACCGGGCAGGGGTTGTCCAGTATCTCAGGCCGGAAATTATTGGATTCGTGCTGGGTTCGCTGGCTGCCGCCCTTATTTTCAGGGAGTTTCGTCCCAGGGGCGGGTCCGCTCCGATTGTCCGGTTTGTTCTTGGTGTCTTTGCAATGATCGGGGCCCTGGTCTTTTTGGGATGCCCGTGGCGGGCCATGCTGCGTCTGTCCGGCGGAGATTTTAATGCCGTCCTGGGCATCACAGGCCTGATCGTTGGGGTTTGGATCGGCACCAGGTTTTTGAAAAAGGGTTACACCCTGGGCCGGGCTAACAGGACTTCGACGGCGGCCGGCTGGGTATTGCCGGCTGTTTTTTTCGGCCTGCTTCTGCTTTTGCTGATATATCCGCAGGCAGAGGGCGAGGCGAAAATCGGGGTGCTGTTCTACAGCATTAAAGGCCCGGGTGCCATGCACGCACCGCTTTTAATATCCATTATCGCCGGGTTGATAATCGGTTTTATAGCCCAGCGGAGCCGGTTTTGCACCATGGGCGCGTTCAGGGACCTGATTTTATTCAGGGATTTTCACTTGTTTTTGGGCGTGGCGGCCCTTGTGATTGCGGCTTTTGTTGCCAACACGGTGTTGGGTCAGTTTTCTCCGGGTTTTGAAAATCAGCCGGTTGCGCATACCCAGCATGTATGGAATGCATTGGGCATGGTGCTGGCAGGCCTTGCTTTTGCTCTGGCGGGCGGATGTCCGGGAAGACAGTTGTTTTTGTCCGGAGAGGGCGACGGGGACGCGGCTGTTTTTGTTATTGGAATGATAGTTGGAGCGGCGATTTCCCATAATTTCGGATTGGCAAGTTCTCCGGCGGGTGTCGGGTCAAACGGCATCGCCGCTGTTGTTATCGGCCTGGCCGTATGCCTGACAATTGGCGCTACAATGAAACCTTTGAAGGCAGGAGCATAAAGATGAGCGAAGTGATTGATGCCCGGGGGCTTTCATGTCCCCAGCCCGTATTGATGACTCTTGAAGGGATCAAAAAAACTGATGCAGACGAGATGGTGGTTCTGGTGGATGCGGAAGCCTCCCGGGAAAACGTGAGCCGTGCAGTCAGGGGACAGGGCTGGCAGGTCTGCTCGATTACCAGCGAAGGGGAGACTTCTCGCCTGAAAATCCAAAGAGGCCCGAAATAAAGGAAAACCATTGGGCCTTTTAGCCTTTTTAAAGAAAAACAAGGCATCCCGGCCCGGGCCGGCGCGGGATCGGGGCATGCTGGTGTTTGAAAACACAAGCGAGGTGATCCGCTCCGAGACGATCCTTAAAAACGGCGGATGGCCGATTCGGGTCAAGGGGCCGCCGCCCGGGATACGCACCGGATGCGACCTGGTTATAGAATTTCCTATTGTCTCGGAGTTGGAAATTTTAAGAGTATTGGAAGCCGAATATATCAGACCGTTAAAAGTGGTACCTGTTTCAGACGGCCTGCTCGAGCCGGTCAATATCTTTTTTACCCGGGACTACGGAGATTTCCTGATGGTTCAGGCGGCAAACATGAAGATTACAATGGATAAGGCCGATTTCAGGGTTGTTAATATTTCGGGCGGAGGATGTCCGGATGTGCCCTACCTGGCTGCAAAAATCATAGGCATGCGCCTGGATCAGGCCCCCGAACCCAGGAGCATCGGCCATACACTGTGCGGATACGCCCTGCAATTGGCCTACGAAGAAATGAAACGAAAATGTTTGCAGTAGTTGGTACAGTCCCGGATGAAGATTTTCCGCTGGTATGCGGGCAGGTTTTTCTTTCGGGACGTGACCTTGTTATAGAAGGCAGATCAGTAACTGTTAATCGGGGAACGCCGGCGCTTTTGGCAAGCGCCCTGCAGGTTTGCGAATTTTTTGACGCGGATTATCCCGCGGCATACCTGGCCGGGGATATCGGCAGGGGCCACGGGAGCAGGGAAATCTATGCATATCTTGAGCAAACTCTTTGCAGTGCTTGTTATACCAGCCTGACGTTTCATTACATCCAGCCGGACGTGGACTGGCACAACCGGGTGCTGTTTGCTGTTGAGGAAATGAAGCCGCGGCCGGTTTTGATTGCGGATGCGGGGTTTATGTATGCCGCTAAAATGAGCGGTCAGGCGGGCAGTTATGACCTGTTTACCCCTGATATAGGAGAACTTGCCTTCCTCGCGGATTCGAACGCGCCCCATCCGTTTTATACGCGGGGATTTATTTTCCATGAGCCAGAGCGGGCTGAAGAACTTATTGCCGGGGCTTACGAGCACCATAACGCCGCCCGATACCTTTTGGTAAAGGGAAAAAGGGATCTGGCTGCAAATGAAGCAGGAGTTGCAGAGGCTGTCGAAGAACCCCTGGTGCCAGCTATGGAGGCAATAGGCGGTACGGGCGATATAATTACCGGCATAGTGGCCGCTTTGACCGGGCTGGGCTATGATGTCCTGCCCGCCTGTGTTATGGCATCCAGAGTGACACGCCTGGCCGGGCAGATGGCAAACCCCGATCCCGGGACCCAGGTAATCGAAATAATAGAGCAGATCTCCGCCGCACTGGAAAAAGCAGCGGATAAGTCTTTTGCTTTTCCTTGAGGTTATCATGAACAGTAATGAGAAAAATATTTCACCGAATATGACGGTTCTGGATGTGGTAAGCCGATATCGCCAGACCGAGGCAGTTTTTAAAAGTTACGACGATTCAGCAGGAGAATGCATATGCTGCAATGCTCTCTTTGAAAGCCTTGCTGACATGGCAGAACGCTACGGGTTGAATCTTTCGCGATTAATCATGGATCTGGAACAGGCTGCCAGGGAAAAATAATTGTCAAGGGGAAAGCATCACAATTACCAGGCATGGGGTGCCAGTAGCCGTGTTGCAGCCATTTGATACCGATCAGAATACGGATGTGCAATCTGTCATTCAGGAACTGCGGAGATTTCGCAGAAAAAACAAATTATCCGGTATCGCCCCAACCCCCGAATATAAATATTTTACAAGCTTGATTTTGTCAGATTTTACTAAACTCCTCCAAATCAGCAGCCACAGGCTGCTTCAGGCCGACGAAGGAATCATTGATCATTGTCGTTACGATGCTGGCGATGAAAGCCAGTATTGCCAGGACTATATAAGCCTCAGAGTATCCGAGAGTTTGTCCGATACCACCGCAAATTGTGATACCCAGGGCTCCGATTATAGCGACAAGTGGTTTCAGCACGCGATATGCCATATCGAAATCATAACGACCCCACACTGAACTTGTCAAGGATACCAGATAATTAGCTGAACCACCGAGCATTACACCAAGGAAGGGCTGGGCAACAAACATTAACACCAAGGCCGTCTGATCATATCCTGCGATCTTTAAATATCCGCCTGTTAAATTCAGAACAAGGGAAAAGAGGCCGAGCAGCATGGTTATAAGAATTGCTTTTTTAGGCCCTACCTTTGCATCCAGCAGACCGCAGAAATAACTGCCGAAACATGCAATGATACCGGCAACCATAAGCATCGGGATAATATACTTTTCGGTGAAACCAATCTGTATCATCCTTGGAACAAAGTTTGTCATAATACCTAAAGCAAGTAGTTCCATGATCCCAAGTGAGACGGCTATTTTCCAGGCATTAATGGTCTGCAGAAGTTTTTTGGGCTGCCATTTTGATACTTTCTGATATTCCAGTCCGGCTTTAAACATGCGTTCCAGCTCTTCCTTATCAAAGTTTTTGTCATTATCCGGATACGCTCCGGCCTGTTCCGGATAATCACGAACGAAAATGAGGACAAGAACGCCAAGAATAAAGGTACCTGCGGCATACAGCATATAGATACTGAAAAGCCCTCCCGACTTTAGAATGGCACTCATTACAGGAACCGTAAGGATAGCGGAGACCGGAAACCCGATAGTAACCCAGCCCATGGCGAGCCCTTTTTTTCTTGGAAACCAGTTCGATATAACATTCATACCGGCGATATAGGCAAAGCCCATTCCTGCAATATTGGCAAAAGCAATACAAAAGAAGTAAACTTTAGTGTTTGGCGCGTAAGCCCATATCAGGCAGACAATAGTAGCAAGAAATAATGCCGTTACCCATGCAAACCGTATGGTCTTTTTGGTGCAGACGACACCCCAAAAAACTGCGCCAACAACAGAGATCCACGCGGCAATTGTGGAGAAAATATAGAAAATCGCAGGATTCGTATCAAATCTCTTAGCAAATGCTTCAATGGTAACATTCAATGAGTCATAGGCAATTGAACTCATGAATAAAATACTGAAAAAAGCAAGTATCAGGATAACCCACCCTTTTCCGCCAAAGTTACTTTTTGTTTTCGAAAAACTATCCGACTTTGACATTATCAAACCTCCCGTGTTTTGCCAGAAAATATAAATCAAAAATTTATATTACTTGTTCAAAAAGCCTCTTTGTGCCGAAAAAGGGCCGATACCATCTGTTTATCTTAGTAAAGAGCCGAGATCCCCTGTCCAATCCCCTCTCTCCTCCCGTGAATAAGGCATGCAGCTTTTGTACTTGTTTTCTTTAATTCTGGATGTTCCATAAATACACGGATAAAGATTCAATATTTCATAGATTATTGTTTATAGTCAAGATATTTTTAAGTGGGGGATTGGCACGGATTCAACCTTGCTGCCGCAGACATCGGTGTAGTCAATGCTGCCCCTGGATGTTTGAATTTAAAACAGCTGTGATTTATCCGCAGTGTCTGCCGGGTTGTTGAATCCAGGCAGAACGTTTGTTCTCTGCTTTTTTCAATAGAAGTCTTCTATAATTTAGTCTTAATCTATAGATATTAACTATTTGATTGTTTCTAAAAATCTATGATATTGAAACATCCTTAAAATCGACTTTTTATGAAACCATCTTGTCTTAAATCGCGCATGCGTTGAAAACAAAAAAAGATAAGGAGCTAAAATGGGCACGGATTACCGTTCGATGTGG
>JAIPDT010000044.1 GCA_021737545.1 Desulfobacteraceae bacterium | reverse complement strand
ATTATCAAAAAAGAGATTAAAATGCGACACACCAGACAAAGAAAATTAATATTTGACTGCCTGAGACAGACAAATTCCCATCCCACAGCATCGGAAATATACGACCGTGTAAGGCGGGATCTTCCCAGAATAAGCCTTGGCACGGTCTACAGGAATCTGGAGAATCTGTGCAGCCTGGGGCTGGCCCGCAAGATCGAGACCTTTGGAGGGCAAAAACGATTTGATACAACAGTCGAAGATCATATGCACGCTATATGTACAAGATGCGGAAAAGTCCGTGATATTAAAGAAGGCCCGGAAATTAATCCTGAAGATTTAAAAAGGATTGATTCCGGTTTCAAAATAACCGGAGTAAGGATAGACGTTCTGGGGATCTGTCCTGAATGCATGAAAAATACAAATAATAACGAGGAGGAAAAATGAAATCAGTAAAAGGCACCAAAACCGAGAAAAACATTCTGACCGCTTTTGCCGGGGAATCCCAGGCCCGCAACAGGTATACCTATTTTTCCGCGCAGGCCTACAAAGACGGCTATATCCAAATTACAAACATCTTCGAGGAGACCGCAAATCAGGAAAAGGAGCATGCCAAAAGGCTTTTTAAATTTCTGGAAGGCGGTACTGCAGAAGTCCGGGCATCCTTTCCTGCGGGAAAAATCGGCACCACCCTGGAAAATCTCAATGAAGCTGCAGAGGGGGAGAAATACGAACATGAGGAAATGTATCCCGGATTTGCCAAGGAGGCTGAAGAAGAAGGCTTTGCCGAGGTGGCCGCGGTAATGAGATCAATTGCAATCGCTGAACAGCTTCATGAAAGAAGATACAGGAGCTTTATAGCAAACATTGAAAACGGCAGGGTTTTTAAAAAGGATAGTGAAGTAACATGGAAATGCCAGAACTGCGGCTATACACATAAGGGAACAGAAGCGCCGGCGGAGTGTCCTTCCTGCGCCCATCCCAGAGATCATTTCGAGGTTCTCTGCGAAAACTGGCAGTAAACGGGGGCTTCTATATCAAGGATATTTTCCCTGCTGAAAGAAGAAGGCGCTGCCGGGAATCAATCCGAGCGAATCAGCAGGTAAAATATGCGTTAACGCTTGTGAAATCGGGACGGAAAGTCACGGATCTTTTCGGTAGCGATGCTTCCTCTTTGCCTCGGTTAAAGAGGGAAGGAAGCTTTTCTCTTTAGATGCTATTAACACCATTCATTTTTTCACATTGACATACAAATAGAAACAATATACTAGAACAATGTTCATAAAGAATCCGATTTATGTTTATGGATACACTACATCATAAAAACAGGAGGGGGCAAAATGAAAAAATGCTTATTATTACTTGTTGCGGCGGTTCTTCTTGCCGTAACCACATCGCAGGAAGCAAAAAGCGTAGAACTCCGTTTTGCGCATGGATGGTCCACCAAACATCATATTCACCAAGTCATAGAGACATGGGCAAATGAAATAGAAGAGGCTACCGACGGCCGCGTTGAGATCACTATTTATTCCGGCGGCGTGCTGGCTAAGGCGAACAAGCTTTATGATGCTGTAGACACCGGTATTGCAGACATGGCCTGGTTTCTTCATGGATATACACCCGGCAAATTCCCGATGACTTCGGTGGTTGAACTGCCTTTCATGACTGATAATGCCATTTCAGCCAGCCAGGCCCTGTGGGATCTCTACGAAAACTATCCCGGATTCAAGGAAGAATATGAAGGGGTAAAGATGCTCTGTCTCTGGGTTACAGATGTCGGCCAGCTTATGACGGCTGACAAACCGGTTCGCAAACTGGAGGACATGGCCAATCTAAAGCTCCGAGTTGGTTCCGCTTCACTTTCACCGACCACCAAAGCTCTCGGTGCCGCACCTAACCTTATGCCTATCGGCGATCTGTATGATGCGCTTCAGAAAGGCGTCGTTGACGGCACCCTGCTCGGTACTTCCGCTGTTAATACCTTCCATCTGCAGGACGTCATCGAATATATGACCATAGGTAATATATTCGTCAACACTATGGGCGTCGGTATCAGTGATGAAGCCTGGGCTAAGATATCTCCGCAGGACCAGGAAATTATCATGGAACTCAGCGGTATGCGGCAGTCCAGGATTACCGGTGAAAACTTCTATCACGAAGCCCAGGCCGGTTATGACGCGGCCGAGGAGGGCGGAGTAGAATTTATCGAGCTTTCAGATGCCGAAAAGGAAAAATGGGAAGATGCAGTATCCGGCATATACAACGAGTGGGTAGAAAATATGGAATCCAAGGGCATTTCCGGACAAGACCTCTTAGATGAAGCAGTGAGACTTATTGAAAAATACGAGAAATAAACAGAACGGATAAGCTTAATGCTCGACAGGATAGAGATTTGGGCGGAAAGGGTAACCTTTCCGCTCAATAAATGGTTAAGTTGGCTTGCAAGGATCGTCGTCTTCCTGATGATGATGCTGACGGTGGCCGATGTCGTGGGGCGGAAATTTGTCGGCATCATACCCGGTTTCCAGCCGGTGCCGGGAGCCTTCGAACTTACTGAATTTATGCTGGTAGTTCTCGTGTTTGCTGCTTTGGGTTATGCCCAGTTCCACGACGATCATATCAGCATCAACGTGCTCACTTCCAGATTCCCGAAACGTGTTCAGGCCATACTTGATACCTTTATTTATCTTATCAGCCTGATCCTTTCATGTATAGTCACCTGGCGTTCAGCCCTATTTGCGCAGCGCCTTATTGAACAGGAAGATGTTTCCGGAGTCCTTGAAATTCCGCTATACCCTTTCGTATTTGTCGTCGCCGCTGGGATGTTTATGTTCTGCCTGGCGCTGCTGGTTAACCTGTTAAAGTCGCTGTCAAAGGCGGTAAGCCATGAGTCCTGAACTGGTAGGTATTATCGGAATAGTCCTCCTGCTTGTATGCTTCATGCTGCGAATGCAGATAGGACTTTCGATGCTGTTGATAGGCTTTGCAGGATATGCTTATATAGTAAATCCAGGCGCAGCTTTTTCCGTAGTGGGTCAGGTTCCCTACTCCACAGTTTCTTATTATTCTTTTAGTGTCATGCCGCTGTTTATCCTCATGGGCATGTTCCTTTCCTACGGAGGACTTGGCAGAGACGTATTCCAGGCTGTCGATGTATGGTTCAGGCACACCCGCGGCGGTATGGCTATAGCAACCATAGGTGCATGTTCAGGATTTGCCGCAGTATCAGGCTCGGCAACCGCTACCGCGGCGACAATTGGTTCAGTGGCACTGCCGGAGATGAAAAAGTACGGGTACAGCGACTCAATGGCGACAGCCTGTGTAGCAGTCGGGGGCACGCTAGGCATTCTCCTGCCCCCGAGCACGGTACTTATCCTTTACGGCATACTTACGGAGCTGTCCATCGGCAAACTGCTCATAGCGGGCATCGTGCCCGGCATTTTGCAGGCAGTATTGCTGATGGCGACAATTTACATCCAGGTATGCATTAACCCGAGTCTGGCTCCGACAAGACCCTCATCACTTTTCAAAGATAAGATTTTAGCTCTTGCATCAGTCTGGCCCCTGATAATCATATTCTTCCTTGTCATGGGCGGAATATACGGCGGTATTTTCACACCTACAGAAGCGGCGGCTTGCGGGGCTTTTATCGCACTCATGTTCTCGATCATTACAAGACGGTTCAGCAGGAATGCGTTTGACGAGTCGCTCGACAAGACTGTCCGGACGACGGCCATGCTGTTTCTCATACTGATCGGTGCCATGGTATTTAGCCGTTTCCTTGCAGTTTCAAAGATACCTTTCGAGCTCTCCTCGTATATCGCCTGGCTCGATGTATCCAGGCACGTGGTGATGGCACTTATTCTCTTCATGCTGCTGGTTCTCGGGTGCTTCGTTGAAGGAATATCTTTGATGGTCCTGACCATTCCGATCCTGTATCCTTTGGTCACAAACCTCGGCTTCGACGGCATCTGGTTCGGCGTGGTCATGATAGTAATGCTGAACATCGGCATGGTAACACCGCCGGTTGGCGTAAACGTTTACGTAACTGCGGGAGTGGCTAAGGACGTGCCGCTGTTAACCATCTTCCGCGGCGTTTTACCGCTATGGTTGGCCATGATAGCCTGTGCTGTACTGCTGGTAGCTTTCCCGCAGATTGTCACTTTTCTGCCGAGCCTCATGTAGGGACAAAGTATCGTAGCGAAACAATTCCAACATCCTAAAGGCATTAACCATGAACACAAATTCTGAACAACTGTACCAAGAGCGAGAGGAAAGGGTGAGCAAAGCTGTCGCCCTGCAGCGCCCTGACAGGGTTCCCGTCTGGCTTTCGATGGGCTTTTTCCCTGCGGTTTACAAGGGATATACAATTAAGGAAGTAATGTATGATCCTGAAAAAATGATAGATGCATGGGTATCCACCTATTCGGATTTACCCGTGGATATGTATCAAAGCCCTTTTGCAATTCGATTTCTGGGCAATATTCTGGAAACACTTGATTATAAACAGCTTTCCTGGGCCGGCCACGGGCTTGACGACAACAGTGCTTACCAGTTCCGGGAAAAAGTCTACATGGAAGCCGGCGAGTATGACGAATTCTTATTTGACCCCACGGATTTTATTATTCGCAAGTACTGGCCCCGTATATTCGGATCACTTGAAGCATTTGAGAATCTTCCGTCCCTACGAGAGATAATAAGTTATTCGATCGGGCTGACCAATCTGGCCGCACTGGACACGCCTGAGGTATACGAAGGCCTGGAAGTATTGTGCAGGGCCGCAAAAAACGCAAGCCGGATGGCTCATTTTGCCGGCCGATTAAGTGAAAAAATGAAAAACCTTGGCATACCGCCAATGCATGGTGGTTCCTGCCAGGCGCCGTTTGATACTTTATCCGATTACTTCAGAGGCACCCGGGATACCATGCTGGATATGTACAGGATTCCGGAAAAAGTTGTCCAGGCCGTGGAAAAACTCTACCCGATTATGCTGGAAAGCGGCCTTGCTGCCAGGAAAAGAGGCTGCCCGCGTGTATTTATCCCAATTCATAAATGCCTGGACAATTTTATGTCCCACAATCAATTCATGAAATTTTACTGGCCAACCCTGCAAAGGCTCTTGCTCGATCTGATCGAAGCCGGCTGCACTCCGCATCTTCTTTGGGAAGGCGATGTAACCTCCCGGCTTGAATTTATCGGTGATATTCCTGCGGGAAAAGCGATATATCAATTTGAAAGTACGGATATCACAAAGGCCAGGAATGCTCTTTATGACAAAGTCTGCGTGATGGGAGGTGTCCCTGTATCACTTTTGTGCACAAGCTCGCCTGCGCAGGTAAGGGAGCATGTTAAAAATCTGATTGAAAATCTCGCAGGAGACGGGGGTTTTATTCTCAATTCGTCCACTACGGTCGAGGACGCCAGAATAGAAAATGTAGAGGCGATGGTTTCGGCTGCATTTGAATACGGGCAATAACTATATTATTTTTACTGTTCTGACACGCGCGACCGCATTCCGAAGTAATTCTCAGAATAGCAAGCCAAATCCATAAATCCAAACGGAATTTTTTCAAAGTCTGCATCCTGATGCCCGATGCAGAACTCTTGTACAGAATTTTGTCAATTAAAACTTGATCTTATAGGCGGTTATGAGATACAGGGAAAAGCAATGGATGGCTTCCGAGCATTTTTATCTGAACAAATGGGGCATATCACCCTCAGCACCTCTGCCATACTTGTGCTGGGGCTTTTGCTGTTTATAAGCCTGGTCACAGATGCTCTTGCCCGGCGGACCTCCCTGCCCCGGATTTCACTGCTGGTCATGGTGGGGGTGGGATATGCAGTTGTAGAGCAGATCATCATGGGAGAACCTGATTTCCAGCCGCTGGGGGATCTAAGAGAGTCTTTGATCAGTATGGCGCTTGTTATGGTGGCGTTTTTACTGGGCGGCGAGCTGACGACCGATCGCCTGAAACGCACCGGAACCCTGATTCTCATCGTATCGCTGTGTGTTGTTGCGGCCAGCGCTGTTGTCGTCCTTCTGGGCCTGACGCTGCTGGGCTATTCCCTTGCCATTGCCCTTTCTCTTGCCGCTATCTCCGTGGCCACCGACCCTGCAGCGGTCACGGAGGTCATTCGCGATTCCGGAGACAAAAGTTTTAAGGCAAGGGTGATTTTGGGGATTGTCGCTGTTGATGATGCCTGGGGCATTATTGTGTTCGGCCTTTGCATGGCGGTTTTGGGCTGGATATTTTCCGATACCGGCGCCAATGCGATTTTCCATGCCGGCTGGGAACTGGGGGGAGCCGTCTTGCTTGGTGCGATTCTCGGTTTTCCCGCCGCGTGGCTGACAGGGCGGCTGGAACCCGGCAAACCGACTCAGGCCGAGGCTCTTGCGCTTATCCTTTTGATGACCGGTCTTTCAACCTATTTGGGGGTCTCTGCGCTGCTTACGGCAATGGTGGCTGGATTTCTGATAGTGAATTTATCCTCCCATCATGAACGCTCCTTTATCGAAATAGAGCAGATTGAATGGCCTTTTCTGGTCTTCTTTTTCGTCCTCGCCGGTGCCAGCATAGATCTTGAACACATGGGCACGGCGTTGGGATTGCTGGCGGCTTATATTGTACTGCGCGTTGCCGGACGTTACATAGGGGGTTATCTGGGTGTATTATGCCTGAAGCGACGCAGCAAAGGTTTGCCGCGGCACCTGGGTCTGAGCCTGATGCCGCAGGCAGGGGTTGCCATGGGAATGGCGCTGCTGGCGGCCGAACGGTTTCCCGAAGAGGGTAATTTGATCGTTGCTGCCGTAGTGACCTCTACCATTGTATTCGAACTATTCGGTCCGGTTCTGGTAAAATGGGTAATCGGAAAAGAAACCTGACTGAAATTATATTGTTTAAAATCTGTTTGACCCAATTTGCATGTATTTAGTATGAAATGTCAAATATTGTGCAATAATTGAACAAAAAACACAAGACCATGATGCCGCGCAAATTTTAACCGGCCGGCGTCCATTTGCCAATGTCTTACAAAAAGGAGTTGTTATGGTGGGAAAAATAGGTGTCCTGGGTGCGGGCACAATGGGAGCAGGCATTGCCCAGGCCTTTGCAGTCAAGGAATATGAAGCGGTGGTTCGGGATATAGAGCAGGATTTTGTGGACAAGGGGATTGCCGCAATTGACAAAAACCTTTCCAAATTGGTTTCCAAAGAAAAGATGGCCCAGGCGGACAAAGATGCAGCCATGGGACGGATTTCCGGCACAGTGGACATGGCTCCGCTCGCGGACTGCGATTTTATCGTGGAGGCGGCCATCGAAAACATGAAAATCAAGCGCGAAGTATTTGCAGAACTCGACAGGCTCTGCAAGCCTTCAACAATCCTTACCTCCAATACCTCCTCGCTTTCCATTACGGAAATAGCCGCTTCAACCGGCCGCCCGGACAAGGTGATGGGGATGCATTTTTTCAATCCCGCACCTGTCATGAAGCTGGTTGAAACCATTCGGGGCATGGCCACCTCTGATGAAACTTGCCGGGCTGTACGCGGCCTTGCCGAAGCCATCGGCAAAACCCCCGTGGATGTGGCAGAAGCACCGGGATTTGTGGTCAACCGGGTATTGATTCCCATGATAAACGAAGCAGCCGGCATTCTCGCAGAAGGGGTTGCCTCTGCCGAAGACGTGGACACCGCCATGAAACTGGGCGCAAACCACCCCATAGGGCCGCTGGCCCTGGGCGATCTTATCGGCTTAGACGTTTGTTTGTCGGTCATGGATGTATTGTATCAGGAAATGGGTGATCCCAAATACCGGGCCAATACCCTGCTGCGCAAATACGTGCGCGCGGGCTGGCTGGGCCGCAAAAGCGGCAGGGGATTTTTTGATTATTCAAAATAGTTTACAAGGAGCCCGGGACCCCAGGATTGGCTATGAAACAAATATTGGTGGTGGATAACCATCCGGTTATACGCAAATACATGTCCGAGCTTATCACAAAGCGGGGGCACCGGGCTTATACCGCCAAGGACGGGCTGAGCGCTCTTGAGATATTAAACGTCCATACCCCGGACGTGGTTTTTATCGATCTTGTGATGCCCAACATTGACGGGGGCAAGCTCTGCCAGATAATCCGCAGCCGCAAAGAGCTGGATCACTGTTTTGTTGTGGTGCTTTCGGGCATTGCGGTAGAAGAATTGGAAAAAAGCACCCCCGAAGACCTGTGGGCCGACCTCATACTTGCCAAGGGACCTTTTGACAGGCTTGCCTGGCAGGTGGATTACATAATCAACCACGTGGAGGCGGGTCGCACGGAGCGCCTCCGGGGCGAGACCCTCGGCGAAAAGAATCTTCATAGCCGTCAGATCACCAAAGAATTGCTGAGTTCCAAAAGACACTATGAAATGACCTTAAACTATATGTCGGAAGGTCTGCTGGAACTTACCCAGGGCGCAAAAATCACTTATGCCAACCCTGCGGCGCTTTCAATTACCGGCATTTCCGAAGAAGATCTGCTCTCTTCCGATTTTGTAAAGCTTTTGCGTGATGAGGATCAGGACCGGATCAGACAGAGAATATCCCGGGTCGGCCGAAGATGGCAGGAGCCTGTTGTAGATGAAATACTGGAGCTGAACAAGAAGCTGGTTTCAGTTAAGATCCTGTCCTTTAACGGAGAAGATCAGCAATACACCCTGGTTGTAATGTTAATGGACATAACTCTTCAAAAGCAGACCGAGCGGGAACTGGTAAAAAGAAAAGAACAATACAAACAGGAAAGGAATTTCCTGGACAATATTTTCGAGAATTCTCCTGACGCAATTGCCATAGTCGACGAACACGGCAGGTTTACCCGGTGGAACGATAACGCCGCCAGGATATTCGGATACGCTTTTAAGGAACTGAAAGGCAAAAAAGCCTTTGACCTGTATGCAGACCGCCGGGCGATGGAAACATTGCTGGATCTGCTCAGAAAACAGGGCTTTGTTCAAAACTACGAGATTGATTTTATCCGCAAAGACGGGACTTCAGTGCCGTGCGCTGTTTCCATCAGCCTGCTTTATGATGAAAAAAACAGAAAAATCGGAAGCTTAAGCATTATACGCGATCTTTCAGAATGGAAAAGGGTCGAAGAAAGGCTCAGGTATTTAAGCTTCCACGACTCGCTTACCGGCATATACAACCGGGCCTTTTTCGAGGAGGAACTGGAGCGGCTTGCAACGGCCAGGCATCTTCCGCTGGGGATAATTGTCTGCGACATAAACAAATTAAAACATGTCAACGACACCATGGGGCATCAAAAGGGAGATGAGCTGATTCAAAAAGCCGCTGATATTTTAAAGCACTCTTTTCGCGCAAGCGATATCATCGCCCGCATAGGAGGGGATGAATTCGCTATCCTGGTTCCCGAAGCCGGCAAAGAAACTATAGAAAACTGCATTAAAAGAATGAAGGAAGGAACAGAAGGCTATAACGCACAGGAACCGGAACCAAACTTATCCATTGCCATCGGATATGCCATAAGCAGCGAGGATTCGGTGGACACAAAGGTTTTGTTCAAAAAAGCAGACGACAACATGTACATAGAAAAAGCAAAACAATCTTAACCCCGGCAATTTACATCCGGCTATTTATTGATTATATTAAAATATAAAAGAAGCATGACGCTTCTTATTAGAAGTCCGGAAGAATGGCCTTTTTCCGGACTTTTTTGTCATCAACAACCCTCCCTTTGGCAGGCGAGAGCCCGCATCACCCACGGGCTCCCGCTATTTTTTTATCAGTAGAAACCAGGAGCAGCCAGGGCTTCCACTGGCTTGATTATTTGAAATGCAATTCCCCCTGATTTTTAAAAAACCGCCGGCCCTGGCTGTCACCTGGGCTGACTGGTTCGCCCTCTATTTTGATTTAAGGTAGCTTTTTAAATCTCTATAGTAATTTTCATGCGGGCCGATCATAATTAATTCGAGGTCATCCCCCACAAAACGATATGCAAGCAAATATTGGATACTTTTTATTTTAAGTTTATAGACAAAAACCCCACGGAGATCCCCTTTTTTTTCTTCTCCGATAGAGGGGTTCGCGGCAATCCTTTTCACCTGTTTATCCAACGCATTTTTTTCTTGCTTGGTGAATTTTTTAATTTTACGCTCAAATGATCGGGATTGGAGAATTTTCATTGTCGTTTATCCAAAATTATACTCGGATGATTCTCCTTGTTCCAATTCCGCAAGACCGATAATAATCTCTTTGATTAGGCTATAGGTCAGATCAGGATTTTCTTCAGCACATTTTCCAATTCTCGCCCAGTGCTCAATCTGGCCTGTTAAGGAACGCTTGTCGATTTTGCTGTATATTTTTGCTTCCCGAACCAATTTGTCGGTAATTCTTACTGCTGTTGTCATTATTATACCTCCTATTATATTGTTTTCTTAAAGATAGCATATAGAATTGCATAATGCAATATTAAATTGCAATATGATTAAATTATATGGGGCGAACAGGTTAATAACTGCCAAGCACCTTCAGGTAATCGGTTTTCTCCAAAAGCCGATCCAGCAAGGGTGCAAGGGAATCGTCTTCCACATCCGCCTCCAGATCAACATAGAACATGTACTCCCAGGGCTTTCCGTGGATGGGCCTGGACTCAAGTTTGACCAGGTTAATCCCGTTGTCGGCAAACACTTTCATGGCTTCAAAAAGCGAGCCCGGCTTGTTGCCTGTGGAAAAAATCAGTGAGGATTTCTCCTTTTTGCCGTTTGCCAGGGGGTGTCTTGCAACAACCACAAACCGGGTATAATTTCTGGGGTTGGTTTCAATGCCTTCTTCGAGTATGGCCATGTCATAGATCTCTGCAGCTTCTTTTCCCGCAAGCGCGGCCTCGGAAGTATCTCCGCGCTCTTTTATATGCCTGACCGCACGGGCGGTATCTGAAACAGGCATCAGCTCCCAGTTATGACGGTCGATATACTGTCTGCATTGCTGGAATCCCTGGGGATGGGAATAGACCCTGGCGATGTCATCCACGCCCGCCCCGGGATGACCGATAAGGTTGTGCTCGACTCTTAACATGATCTCGCCGACAATGCGAAGATCGTATTCCAGCAGCAGGTCGTAGTTTTCATGAACGCTTCCTGAAAGGGAATTCTCTATGGGCACGAGCCCGAAATCCGCCTGCTCCTCCTTTACCGCCTCGAAGATCTCCCTGAAGGTGTTGACGGACATGAGATTGATCCGGTCTCCGAAATACCTGATACATGCCTTGTGGCTGTTGCTGCCGATCTCTCCGAGAAATGCCGCCCTTCCGCCCTCGCCGCCTTCGGGCCGCTCCATGTGCTCCACTGCCCGGGCCTTGTCCAGGTATCCGAAATCCACCTGCTTGTCCACGACAGGAGCGATCACGTAAAGGTCGCGCATCAGCTTAGCAAACTGTGCGGGGTAAAGACTTTGTGCGCCGTCTGAAAGAGCGCGGTCCGGATCGTTGTGGACCTCTATCATCAGGCCGTCTGCTCCGGCCGCAACCGCTGCTCTTGCCATGGGGCTGACCTTCTCTCTTATGCCCGTAGCATGACTGGGATCAATAATCACCGGCAGATGAGTAAGATTCTTGATAACCGGGATTGCGGAAAGATCCAGGGTATTTCTGGTATAGGGTTCGAATGTTCGGATGCCGCGTTCACAGAGAATCACGTCGTCATTGCCCTCGGAAAGTATATACTCCGCTGACATCAGCCACTCCTCTATGGTGGCAGAAAGCCCCCGCTTTAGCAGAACAGGCTTGCCCAGCCTGCCCACGCACTTGAGCAGCTCAAAGTTCTGCATGTTGCGCGCTCCCACCTGTACCACGTCCACATACTTCATCACAAGATCGGCCTGGGCAGGGGTGGTGATCTCTGTCACTACCGGCATGCCGTATGTCTCGCGCACCTCAGCCAAAATTTTAAGACCTTCCTCTCCCATGCCCTGGAAAGCGTAAGGCGAGGTTCTGGGCTTAAAAGCCCCGCCCCGGAAAATCACCGCCCCGTACCTGCGCACCTGTTGCGCTGTGGCCATGATCTGCTCCCGGTTTTCCACGGCGCAGGGGCCTGCGATCACGACTATGCGGTCTCCGCCCACTGAAACATCGCCCACCCGGATGCGGGTATCCTCGGGATGCATCTGGCGGCTTACCAGTTTAAAGGCCGTATTTACAGGAACCACCCGGGCCACGCCCGGCAGGGACTCGAAATATTCGGGCGGGTGTCCGGCATTGCCGGTGGAGCCTATGATGTTTTGTCCGGCATCGCTTATTTCCCGGAATATGCATCCGCCTTCGCGCAGAATGCTTAGGATGCGGTTTTTGTTCTCCTGGGAAATCTCGGGTTCAAGCACGATTAACATGGTAAACCTCCTCGTCTTTTATTAAATTGTTATTATAAAGCATACTGAATCCGATCCTTGATTTGCTCATAAAAAAACCCCGGGAAGAGATCCCCCGGGGTCCTGGAAAACAAAAACCCCGGGGGGGCCGTTTCATGTCCACCCGGGGTGCTGCTTGTCGCAGATATTTAAGTCATGCGCTACACCGCCGGATGGACGCTTCTAAAACCGAAAAAGAAGCGCCCGAAAGCAAAAAAGAATGCCCGGCGATGTGAATATAAATCCATTTTCTTAAAAATTACCTTTGCAAGTTTATTTTTTAAAAAACATTTATCCCGTCTTTTCCGGGATGTCAACACTAAAAAAATCGATTTCAATTTCTATCCCGATTTAGTTCTCATTTTCGTTTTTATATTCCCAAAAAAATAATTGCTATCATTGCCACGCCTATAAGGATTTTGACAAATACGGCTCCGAGTCTGCCGTAAAACGCGCCCATGGCGGAATAAAACGCCGCGGTAAAATCCTTTTTCAGCACGAGCTCCACTGTGAAGGCGCCCAAAAACACGCCGAGAAACAGGCCTATCACAGAGCCGAGAACAGGCACCGGCACCCCGGCAAAGGTGCCGACAAGACCCCCGACAATGGCGCCTATGACCGCCGGACCCGAGGTGCCCCGCTTTTGCGCCAGTTTCATGCCCAGTATATATTCCAGGACTTCTCCAAGCAGGGCAAGAACCAAAAGCCCGGTCAGGATAGCCAGGGAGACCGCCATGGACCCCCGTATCAGGTTATAGAGGCAGGCACCGAGAAAAATTACAAACGTGCCCGGCATACTCAGGGAAACGAGCAACAGGCCCGCCAGGGAAAAAAGGATCAGTACGGCGATTGCGATTATACCCGCCGGCTCCATTGCAGCCTCCTATTTTTTTCTTGAAATTGCCCGCAGGCGATGTTTATAAACGGTGCCATATATCTTCATCTTAAACAACAGGCATTATCAAAAATGAAAAACCGTATTATCGCAGTTCTCTGGTTTACTTTTGTTTCACTGACCTCGGTGATTTTTTTCGTGCTGGCGCTTGTTATCAAACTGGCGACAATGCCTTTTGACAAGCGTCTTGTGCTGCTGCAGCAATTCACCTGCTTCTGGGGGGCGTTGTATACCAGGATTATCCCGGCCTGGAAAATCAGCATCCAGGGCAGGGAAAATATTAAGCCGGACAAGGCATACGTGGTGGTCTCCAATCACCAGTCTCTTCTCGATATACTGGTGCTTTTCAACCTGTTTTTCCATTTCAGGTTCGTATCAAAATCCGAAATTTTTAAAGTGCCGCTTATAGGGTGGAACATGCGGCTTAACCGATATATTGAGCTACGGCGCGGAAACAGGAGAAGCATTTCCCGGATGATGGCTGACTGCAAAAAAGCCCTGGACCATGGAAACTCGGTTTTAATCTTTCCGGAAGGTACGCGCTCGCCAGACGGCAGAATCAGGAGGTTTAAAACCGGGGCCTTTATACTGGCCATAGAGCACCAAACCCCTGTTCTGCCTATTGTACTTTCAGGGACCAACAAGGCTCTTCCCAAGTACAGCTTCAACTTCCACGGCAGCCATGATATCCGGGTGCGGGTGATGCCTGAAATCCCGTACGACCGGTTCGCAGACCTCGCCCCTGAGGATGCAGCAAAAATGGTACGCGATATAATGGTCCGGGAGCTCGAAGACCTCGAAGCAGACCGGAGCTAAAAGAGCTGAAAATGCGGCGGTTTTTTTAAACCTTTTAAAACCCTATCGAGCGGTTCATACGCCCCGCGGCGTATCCTTCCAGATCAAGCGTTACATAGGTAAAACCCGCGCCGCGAAGCTCCTGGATGATTCTGAGCCTGGGCTCCGGCTTTATCAGACGGGCAAAATCCGCCGGCCGGACCTCGATTCTGGCGGTATCCCCGTGGTGCCTTACCCTGAAGCCTGAAAAGCCCATGGCCAGCAAAACGTTTTCCGCGGCCTCCACCATCTCCAGGCGCTGTTTTGTAATCTCCGTGCCATAGGGAATCCTGGAGGCAAGGCAGGCTGCGGCGGGCTTGTTCCAGTTGGAAAGCCCCATCTGCCTGGAAAGACTACGGATATCTTCTTTGCTAAAACCCGCTTCCCTTAGAGGCGACAGGACCTGCATTTCCTCGGCCGCCTTCATGCCGGGCCTGTAATCTCCCATATCATCAACATTGGCTCCGTGAGCAACATAAGGAAAGCCCAGCTCCCGGCAGCGGGTGAACATGTGCGAAAAAATGATCTTTTTGCAAAAATAGCACCTGTCCGGTGAATTGGCTGTAAATTCCGGCACCAAGAGTTCATCCGTTCGGATTATTTCGTGGGCCACCCCAAGGGTGCCTGCCAGTTTTACCGCTTCATCAACCTCCCATCTGGGCTGTAGCGGGGATACTGCTGTTACGGCAAGCACATTGCCTGAAACAGCATCCCTGGCCGCAGCAAGCAGCAGTGTGCTGTCAACACCGCCGGAATATGCTACAGCCAGCGACCGGAATTCTGCAAGACTTTCAAATAACTTCTCTTTTTTTTCCTGCAAAGAATTCGTGCATGTCAATTTATAATTCTCCGATTCTCCGGTGTTTGCATAATCGAACCCGGCTGGTTGTAAAAATAGTAATAAGCCGGAATAATAGAAAAAATATTTACAAAAAAAGGTTATTCCGATATAAAATTATCAGTTATTAAGCAGATTATAAGAATTCCGCGGACAAATGCCAAGCATTTTACCGAAATCACCTGAAGGAGTTGTTGATATGGGAAAAAACAGCCTGACCAAATCCACAAAGAGCAAAAAAGCATCCAAAAAACCGAGCTTGAAATCTCTGAGGAGCAAAAAGTTCGAAACATGGAAACCTGAAAACCCGTATACGCCCAAGCCCGGTACGGATGCTGAAAAAAAATATTCAGCCCCGGAACTTACTGCGGATTATGATCCCGCAGATGCAAAAAAAATCCGCGCCCTGCTTTTTAAAAAATTTGATCTTAAAACACCGGAACAGATCGGCGGAGGTAAAGGGCCGGGAGGCGGGGGTCAAGAACCACCCGGCCCGGCTTCAGGAAAACCCTCCGGACAAGGGGGCCCGGATTTACCCTTAAGCAGGGGAATGCTTGGCGGGATAATCGTGCTTGTCCTGATTTTTGCCCTGCTCATCGGTGCAAGCCTCAAAAATATGGACAATTTCTATATCAAACCGACCGGCAACACTCTTGAAATATGGAAAGGCGATTTTTCCCCCGGCGGCAGGGAAAAAATCGCCGCCCTGCCCGGCGCCAAAGCA
>JAIPDT010000043.1 GCA_021737545.1 Desulfobacteraceae bacterium | reverse complement strand
TCCATGGCAAACTCTGATCAACAGACGAACCTGTTTGTTTTTATTACTCCCAGGGTAATGGCAGACTCCGGGGAAGCTGAAAAATTATATAAGGAAAAAAAGGAAAATATAGACCCTCTGCCCGGAGAAAGCATAAAACTTTATCCTGATTCTCAAGAAAAAAAAGACTCTGAAGAATGAAGCAAAAACTTTTTGATATTTTAAGCAGCGATTTCGGCGTGGATGAAAATGAGCTTGCCGAGGCCTGGCGGCTAAGAGCCGAACAAAATATTCCTCTGTCTGAAATCCTGCTTAAAAAAAAGCTCGTCACCGAAAATCAGCTAATGGAAGCATACGCCGGTCTCTATGAGCTGGAATTCTGGCAAAAGCTGCCGCTGGAAAATCTCGACACAGATTTTGCCAGAAAGGTGCCTATTTCATTTCTTAAAAAATATGCCATGGTACCCATCCGGCAAGAATCCGCATATTCCGGGAAGTCGGGTGACGGCCGGATTGTGATTGCAGTAAACGACCCCTCCGCGTTCCAGCAGATAGACGATCTAGTCCATCTGCTGGAAATAAACGATTTCGAACTTGTCCTTTCCAGCCGGGATGCCATCTATTCCCTTATAAATCTTGCATATGACAGTAGTCGGGATACGGCCGAACAGCTCGTGGCCGACATGGAGGAAACCGGCGGGGACATTATAACCGAGCTTGAGGAAACCGCGGATCTTCTCGATGACACAAGCGATGCCCCTATTATAAAGCTGGTCAATCATGTGATCTCCCAATCCGTAAAAATAGGTGCAAGCGATATCCATATAGAGCCGGAACAATACAGCTTAAAAATCAGGTACCGGGTCGACGGGATTCTCTATGACATGCTCACTCCTCCCAAGTGGATGCAGGCCTCGCTGGTTTCACGCATCAAGGTCATGGCCAGGATGGACATTGCCGAAAAGCGTCTGCCGCAGGACGGGCGTTTTGAAGTAAAAATCGGCAACCAGAATATAGACATCCGGGTATCAAGTATTCCGATCCAGCACGGCGAGCGGGTGGTTATGCGGCTTTTAAACAAGTCAGGGGCCTTGTTTGAACTCTCCGAGCTGGGTCTGGGCGCGCAAAAGCTTGAGCAGATAAAAGGACTCATCACTTATTCCCATGGGATCATCCTTGTGACCGGCCCCACGGGCAGCGGAAAGACCACCACCCTGTACGCGGTTCTTTCAAGCCTGAACTCGCCGAACATAAATATCATAACCATAGAGGACCCGGTTGAATACCAGTTGAAAGGGGTCAACCAGATCCAGGTAAATCCCAAAATCGAGCTGACTTTTGCAAGAGGGCTGCGCTCCATTGTCCGGCAGGACCCGGATGTGATCCTTATCGGTGAGATGAGGGATCTTGAAACCTCTGAAATCGGCGTGCAATCCGCGCTGACCGGCCACCTGGTGTTTTCCACCCTGCACACAAACGATTCGGCCAGCGCCATTACCCGGCTGGTGGACCTGGGCATTGAACCGTTTCTTATTTCTTCTTCCGTGATAGCGGTGATCGCCCAGCGCCTGGTCAGGGTGCTTTGCCGGGATTGCAAGGAACCATACACTCCGGATGATGCGACCATGGAACGTTTCGGCCTGAATCCGGAAAACTCGGAAAAACCTGTAATATACCGTGCAACAGGCTGCAGCAAATGCTTTCAAAGCGGTTACAGGGGTCGGGTCGGCATATACGAGATCCTGGAGTTAAAATCATCGCTGCAGAATCTGATTTTAAAAACCTATGATTCACACCGCATCAGGAACGAGGCTGTAAGACTTGGAATGACCACCCTTTACCAGGACGGTATTGACAAGGTTTTAAGCGGGGTGACAACAGTCGAGGAAGTGCTGCGTGTTACACAAAGTTAAGACCAGGGTTTTGTTTGCTGCATGTTTTTTTTTGCTTATGTTCTCTTTTGTACACAAAGCAGAGCCGCATGATCCGAATTTTTCTGCCGAGGCGGTTTATGAGTTTGCAAGCAAAAATTATGAAACCGGCGATTACCTGGCAGCAGCCATAGAGTTCAAACGGTTCGTGCATTTTTTCCCCGAGCACCATAGGGCCGCAGAGGCCGGGTATAAGGCTGGTATGTCATATTTCCGGATACCCAGATACGGCGATGCCATAAATGCTTTTAAACGGGTGACAGAGCAGTTTGATAAATCAGATTTTGTCGTGCAAGCTTTGTTTATGGTCAGCCGGTGCCATGTAAAGCTTAATAATATCAAAGAAGCGATACATACGCTGGATATAATAGCCTCGCAGGCAGAAGATCACAACGACCGGGACCGCGCCTTTTACAATATCGGCAGACTCAGTTTGGGATCAGGAGAGATATCAAGGGCAAAAGCCGCTTTCAATAAGATGGCCCCTGAAAACCGGGAAAAATTCCAAATCGACGGAATTCTGAAAGATCTGGCCGATCCTGACAGTATTCCCTCCAAAAGCCCGGTGCTTGCAGGACTTTTCTCCATTATACCGGGCGGGGGATATCTTTACTGCGGCCGTTATCGTGAGGCTGCAACCGCTTTTTTCCTCACCTCGGGACTTGCCGTTGCTTCCTGGGAAGCCTTTGATAAGGATTTGCACGCCATCGGCGGTCTTGCCGGGCTTGCCGGGGCGGGTTTTTACGGCGGAGGCTTGATCGGGGCCGTATCCAGTGCCCATAAGTACAACCGCAAAAGCTACAGGAATTATGTTCGACAGCTGCCCGAAACTTCTCCCGAATCTTCGCTTTCGTTCGGGATCGGGCCGAATTCGGTAAGGGTTCTATTTTCCTGGCATTTTTAGGATCGCACTCACATTGAAGTCGTTTTTTTTGTACATTGATTAATACCCGATTATTTTTAAATATAATTCAGGAGCAGTAAAGTGGAACACGAATCGGATCAGAAAAAAACTGTAAAACCCTCCAAAGAAGCGGGCAGAAAGCGCCTTGGTGAGTTGATGGTGGCCAACGGACTTATTAACCAAACCCAACTCGACGAGGCATTAAAGCGCCAGAGCCAGGTGGATGAACATCTCGGCTCCATTTTACTTGAGCTGGGGCATGTGACCATGAAAGATCTGCTGGATTTTCTTGCCTCGCAGTTCGACGTTCCGGCGGTCAACCTGTTTGACATGGAGATTGAACCGCAGGTGACCGCCATGATATCTTTTGAAAAAATCCGCGAAAAAAATATATTCCCTGTTTCTGTCGAAGGCAACAGGTTGACCCTGGCCATGCTCAATCCCAAGGATATGGACTCCATAAGCGAACTCGAATTCCGGCTCGGGAAAAAAATAGATCCGGTGGTGGTGCCCTCCTTTATGCTCGAGGCGGCAATAGAGACGCTGCAGGCAAAACCGTGGGGGAAAATCAACGGCAGGGAGCTTGAACAGAAATTCGGCTTTGCAAGGCAAGGGGAGAGAACGGGCATCAGTTTTGTCTCACTGTTAAAGAAGGCTGTAAGCGTTAATGCCAGCGACCTGATACTGACCGCAGGCGCGCCGCCTTCTTTGCGGGTTGTAAACAGTCTCAGACGACTGGCCGCTCCCCCGCTGACTCCCGAGGACTGTGAGACCTATGCCAGGGAGATGATGCCGGAACATGTGTGGAATACATTTGCGGAAAACAATGAGGTCGATTTTTCGGTCACTTATCCTGAAATCGGCAGACTGCGGGTTAACGCATACCGGCAGCGCAACTCGGTTGCCCTTGCCATACGCCCGATTATTGAGACTATACCTGCGGCGCATGAACTCAACCTTCCTTCCTGGTTCATGGAATATGCACTTAAACCGACCGGGCTGATCATTGTAAGCGGACCGGCGGGCCACGGAAAATCCACCACTCTGTATGCCATGGTGGACATGATAAACAACAACAGGCGCAGCAATATCATATCACTGGAAGATCCTGTGGAATACCTCCACAAGCACAAAAAGAGCAATATCAGCCAGCGGGAGGTGGGCACCGATACCCATGGCTTTTATTCCGGTTTAAAATCAGTCTTGCGGCAGGCGCCAGACGTAATCGTCATCGGAGAGATGCGCGACAAGGAAAGCTTTGAAATCGCCCTGCAGGCATCCTATACCGGCCATCTGGTGATGACCACCATGCATGCCGCCAATGCAACGGTTGCCATTGAAAACACCATCCAGATGTTTGAGCCCCACAAGCAGAACCTTATCCGCATGATGCTCGCAGACGCGCTGATCGTCTCCGTATCTCAGCGGCTGGTTCCGCTAAAGGATGCAAGCGGAAGGGTGCTTGCCATGGAGCGGATGATCAATTCCCCCAGGATCAGAAACATACTCCGGGAGGCAAAGACTCACCAGATTCGCAGTCAGATGCAGCAGGGCACGGAGGATTTTACCTCCATTGATATTGAGCTGGCGCGACTTTACAAAAGCGGCCGCATTACCTTGGAAGACGGACTGATATTTGCCAATGACGGCTATCACTACCGGGAACTTGCCCAGGCAAGATAGGCACCGGCTTATTACCCGATCAGCTGGTTCATTTCAAAAATCGGCAGGCATATGGAAAGCACGATAAAACCCACAACCAAGCCCATGAAAAGTATGATCAGGGGTTCGAGCAGTGCTGTCATCGTTGAAACCGAGGTTTCCACCTCGCTTTCGTAAATATCTGCTATTTTGGCAAGCATTGCCTCGAGTTCTCCGCTGTTTTCTCCCACCTGTATCATCTGGATAGGTATATGAGGAAACACGTTTGAAGACTCAAGCGAATTTGCAAGCGCCCCTCCTTTTTCCACGTTAAGGGCTGCGTTTTCAATCGACTCTGCAATCACGCGGTTTCCCACAATGTTTTTCACAATGCCCAAGGCCGCCATCAAGGATACCCCGTTTTCCAGAAGCGAGCCGAGGGTCCGGGCAAAGCGGGCTGTTGCCAGCTTGGTCTTTAACTCCCCTGCAAGCGGCAGTTTTAAAATCAGCCTGTCAAGTTCATAGCCTCCGCGTTCGGTGCGCTTTATCCGCCGTATAGCTATTACTGCCGCGGCTGCTGTGAGCAGCACTATCCACCATCCGTTTTTCAGAAATTCGCTGACGTTGATCAGCATGCGGGTAGGCAGGGGAAGGGCCTGGTTCATATCCTGAAAGATTGATGTAATGCTCGGCACAATATATGTCAAAAGAAAAATCAGGATCAGCACGCCGACAAATAACATCAGCACCGGGTAAGCTATTGCGGATCTGACGCTGTTGGAAATGGCCTGCTGTCTTTCCGTGATATCAGCTAATCTGTTTAAAACCAGCTCCAGGGTTCCGGAGGACTCACCCGAGCCGACCATGTTGACGTAGATTCCGGAAAATATCTCCGGATATTGACCGAGGGCTGCCGCAAAACTGCTGCCTCCTTCTATGTTGTCCTTCATCCTTGCAAGCGCCTGTTTTAAAGTATGCGAACGTGTCTGGGGAATAAGGGTATAAAGAGCTGAAACCAATGGAAATCCGGCTCCTATCAGTGTGGCCAGCTGCCGGGTCATTATTGCAAGTTCTGCGGGGCTGACACGGCCGGAAAATGGTTTTAGCCATCTGGTGACATTTTCACTATGCCGCGCGCCGGTTTCATATACTTCTTTTATGGATATCGGGTATATCCGGGATGACCGAAGTTTTTGCCTTGCGGCAGAGATGCCTTCCGCGTCTATGATGTCTGTAATTGTTTTGCCTTTGGAGTTTAAGGCTGTATATTCGTAGATGGGCATTAATCGTTGTCCGGCAGTGTTTCTTTAAATTGGGCAGTTATAATAATTTTGTATTATAACAGCATATGCACGGTATTTCAATCGGTAAACAGGTGTTAATTGCCGGTTGACAAAAAACAGGGTTGTTAATAAAAGATGATTAAAATAAAATTCCATAGAAAATAAGGGGATAAGCATATGATAAAAGTTGCTTTCATAGGTTGGCGCGGCATGGTGGGCTCCGTTCTCATGGAACGGATGCGGGAGCAGGGCGATTTTGCCGGTTTTGAACCGCTTTTTGCCTCCACTTCCCAGGTCGGACAGCCTGGTCCGTATGTGGGTCTTGACATCCCGCCGCTGGCTGATGCCTTTGATACGTCCGCGTTTTTACAAGCAGATATTATAGTTACCTGCCAGGGCAGTGATTATACAAAAAAGGTTTACCCGGAGTTGCGCGACCGGGGATGGAACGGGTTCTGGATCGATGCCTCCTCAGCTTTACGCATGGCCGACGACAGTATTATAGTGCTCGATCCGGTTAACCGGGATGTGATCGACAGCGCTCTTGCCCGCGGCATAAAAGCCTTTATCGGAGGAAACTGCACGGTCAGCCTTATGCTGATGGCCGTGGGCGGCCTGTTTAAAACCGGCCTGGTGGAATGGATGACTTCCATGACTTACCAGGCCGCCTCCGGGGCGGGAGCAAAGAACATGCGGGAACTGGTGGCCCAGATGGACATGATCGGCCGCTCGTCCGGATCTCTGCTTGCAAACCCTTCCTCCGCCATTCTTGATATAGACCGCAGTGTTATGGAGGCAATGAGAAGTCCGGATTTTCCGGTGGACAATTTCGGTTTTCCGCTTGCAGGCAGCCTTCTTCCATGGATTGACTCGCCCGTGGAAAACGGTCAGACCAAGGAGGAATGGAAAGGTCTTGCGGAAACCAACAAGATTCTCCAGACAAAAGAGCCGATCCCTATAGACGGCATATGTGTTAGAATCGGTGCAATGCGCAGCCACAGCCAGGCCATTACCGTAAAGCTTGCCGGGGATGTCTCAGAAGACGAAGTTGCAGATATTATCTCTTCTGCAAACGACTGGGTTGAAGTGGTGCCAAACACCAAGGAAGCAACCCTCGCACGGCTGACCCCGGCCGGGGTATCGGGAAAATTGACCGTACCTGTGGGAAGGATCAGGAAAATGAATCTCGGACCTCGGTATTTGAGCCTGTTTACCGCGGGAGACCAGCTTTTGTGGGGTGCGGCAGAGCCCATCAGGCGGATGTTTAAGATCGCGCTGGAATATCTCGGATAATTTTTCAGACAAGAGAGATTGCAAACAGGGCCAGGTTGCCGGATATATGGATGACAACAGGAACCAGCAGGTTTTTTTCCTTTTCATAGGATAAGGCAAAGACAAGGCCTCCTACTGTTTGGGTAACCGGGAGGCCGCTTTTGTTATGGGCCAGTGCAAAAAGCAGCGCGGATCCGGCAACTGCGGCAAAAGCCCCCCAGCGGCGGAGTAGTCCGAATATAACCCCCCTGAAAACAAGTTCTTCTGCAAAAGGCGAGACAACGCCTCCGATCGCCAGAAAAATAAGAATTTCTGCCGTGGTTTCCGGCATGTTTGAACGTATCATTTCCAGAGGGGCAAAACCCACGGCATAGAGCACGGCGCCGACTGCAAGGGCGGTGCATCCGAATCCAACAGACCACATGATTCCGCGCAAGACACCGGTTCTGATTTCCGCGGGCACAATGCCCGGCAGTCGCGCTTGAGGGTAAAAAAAGATTGCTGCGGCGATAATTACCCCTGATTCCAGTATCCTCGCGATGCCCGAGGCGAGCAGAGGAGCCCCTGGAAACGCCCTGAAATATACTTCAAGGACAATTACCGCGGCAAGGACTAAGGCAAAAGGTTTCCATTCATATACCGGAGCTGCTGTTTCCATCCGAGCTTTCTCATGGCCTTGTATGCATATTGCTGTACATACCAGTGATCAATTTCTCTGATGCGGCCGAGGATAAATTCCGCGATCCGCTTGTCGCCGCAGCGGCCCAGGCCTGCATACGCCATGCAGGCAACATTGGGCGAGCGATCTTCTGTCATGTTTTTAAGCGTTTCCACATCTGCGGGATTCCCTGATTCTCCAAGAGCCCGGGCCAGCCAGTATCTAACCGGGACATAAGGGCTTTCGGACAGTTCCCGGCTTAGATCAAAGTCCAAAAGACCGGAGTTCCGCCTGACAATAGCCTTTAATGCACTGCGCTGATCATACCAGTCGTTGGATTCCAGGGAGGCTTTGATTGATTCAATGTTAGCCGGGTTTTCAGGGTTTCCGTAAAAAGGCGTCAGAAAAGCCGCTGCAAGACCCAGGCAGATTATGGACGCGGTTGCGCTGCGTGCGGGTATGGATTTGATAAACCAAAGCATAATGCATAGCCCTGCATGCAGAAAAATGTATAGCCCCAGTGGAAATGCCGTGATCAGGCCCGCGAATGCAAAGCGTCTTAAAAATCTGTTGTTGTCTGCTTTTTGTGAAAAAGTTTTAAGAGTTTTACCGGGGTGGGAAAAAAAAGCATCCAGGTCGGTTTTAAAAATCACTTTGTTCCGCGCGGCAAATTCAAGACCCGAGGGTCCGGCCCTGAGAGTGATTCCGCCGCCTGCGTAATTTGAAACCGGAAGGTAGTCGAATTCGATCAGTTTTTTGGAAAGCCGCCGGGCGAGTTTGTTCGAACCGCTGTTTTCGAGCCTGCAGGCATTTATCAGCCGGGCTTGCGGCGGCTTTATAATTTCGGCCGGATAAAGGGTATGGGCGTAGTAAAACTCGTTTACAGCCCGGCCCGCGGGATTGGATAAAAGCACCCGATCTCTGATGTCCAGGAAAACATCCGGCTGAAGGCAGGGCAGCCAGCCGATTGCAGCCGCCACAACCACAATTACATGAGCTGCACGAATGTATCCGTCGCCCTGCCGCGCAGACGGCATCAGGTTGAGGGTCGCAGCAAATACAGCCGCAGGTATGAGCAGAAAAACAAGAGTAACAGCCAGACTCCATCCATCCAGGTTGCAGGCTGCTGCAGCACTCAGCCAGGCTGCTGCGAGCAGCGCATTGAAAAATCGGCTTTTCGCAAAAATTCGTTTTTTTATCCAGGCGGCAAAAAATCCTGCCAGGCTCAATCCCGCCCCTGCGGTAACCGTGAAAAACAGGGCGCCGTAAAAGGCCGGCAGAAGTTGATCAAGATACTGAATAATCCGATCATTCGGGATTACAAGATAGCCGGCTGCTTTTAATGCGCTCAGCTCGGCGTAAAGCTTAATATTGGAGACATATACCAGTATTGTAAAAAGGGCCTGGGAGAGCGCAAGCCCTCCGGCAAGAACGGCTGCGGCGAATACGAGCCGTTTCATGAATTATGCCCCGATCATTTCGACTGCCGCATCCATTGCGAGCAGGTACCCTGCGGATCCGAGTCCGGATATTTGTCCTGTAACTACGTCTGCAATCATGGATTTGTGCCTGAAGGCTTCGCGCTTGTATATGTTTGAGATGTGTATTTCAATTACCGGAACATCGAGCAGTAAGAGCGCATCCCGCAGGGCCACGCTGGTGTGGGTATAGGCGGCCGGGTTTATTATCAATGCGTGACAATTCCCGGATGCCCGCTGGATCGCCTCCACGATTTCGCCCTCATGGTTTGATTGAAATATTTGGACTTCCGCGTTGTTTTTTTTAGCCTTCCTGCGCAGGGATTCATTGATTTCGGACAGGGATGTGGCGCCGTATGTCCCGGGTTCTCTGGCTCCGAGCATGTTTAAGTTGGGACCGTGAATAACCGCGATTTGTTTTTTCTCCATTGCCGGCTCCTTTTGCTGTACAAAGGATTCTATCAAGGATGTTTTTGTCATTTATAGCGCATCAGCGATTTTGTTTTTAAACGCTTTTATGGTTTCAGCATAATCCGGGCTGCCGAACACGGCCGAGCCCGCCACAAACACGTCCGTGCCCGCAGCGGCGATTTCTCCGATGGTCTCGCTGTTTACTCCGCCGTCAAGTTCTATAAGTGTTGAAAGCCCTTTTCGCACTATGGCCTGTTTTAACCCGTGAATTTTATCCAGGGTGGCGCCGATAAAGGACTGCCCCCCGAAACCGGGGTTGACCCCCATGAGCAAAACAAAATCTATGTCCTCTAAAATCCAGTCCAGAGTCGCAAGGGGGGTTGCGGGATTTAACACCACCCCGGGTCTGCATCCGCTGTTTTTGATCAATTCCACTGTGCGGTGAAGATGCGGGCAGGTTTCCGCGTGAACAGATATCAGTTCGGCACCGGCCCGGGCAAAAGCCGGGATAAAATTGTCCGGTTTTTCAATCATCAAATGCACGTCAAGAGGAACGGATGCCGTGCGCCCGACCGCCTCCACTATCATGGGGCCCAGGGTGATGTTTGGCACGAAATGCCCGTCCATTACGTCCACGTGAATCCAGTCCGCACCGGCTTTTTCCACGGCCCGGATTTCCTCGCCCAGTTCCGAGAAATCGGCTGAAAGAATAGAAGGCGCAATCATGGTATTCATAGTCTTTTCTCCATTTGATCAGTCAAATATTTCAGATTTTACCAGCTCATCGTTTACATACAAAAAAACCGCGCCCCTGGCGTGTTTCGGTACAACAGACCAGATCAGGGTATCCGGCTCCATCAGCTTATCGTATATCGTAAGCCTGGTGCCAAAGCAGTTCATCTCCAGGCGAACGTGCTGCTTTAAAAATCCGGCAGGCAGCCGGTAGGAAAAAAGCACCCGTTTTTCGGCGTCATCGGCTCCGGGCTTTCCGCCGGGCCTGCGGTTGACCATCAGCCTGACCTGTTCATCTTCGGAAACCCGGTATCCGGCGGGCGGAGCCTGGCCGGTAACCATGTTTTCCGGTTTTTCGGGATTGTGAACCGATTTAATTTCCTCGAGTTTCATTTGATGGGAGTCAATTACGAGCATGGCCTCATCCAGGAAACTGCCGGAAAGATCGGGCATTTTAAAGAATTTTTGCACCGGTCCCGTGCTTACCAGCAGATTGACGGGAATGTTCCTTTTGACGGTTTTTCCGGCCTGCGGATACTGTGCGATCACCGAATCTTTTTCAGCCCCGGAAAACCTGGTACGGGTAATATGCCCCAATTCCAGGCCGTTTTCTTCAACAACGAGCTCGGCCCGGCCCGGCTTCCGACCTTTCAAGTCCGGAACCGCCACAGTCTCAGGACCTTTTGAGACAACCAGTGTGACATCCCGGTTTTTCTTGATAACTTCTCCTGCCGCCGGATCCTGCCGTATAATTTGATTTTTTGAAACCATGTCACTGTATTCAGACCCGCTGACCTTAGTGTTTAGGCCCAGTTCTGACAGCAGTTCAAGAGCTTTAACGACATTTTTGCCTTCCAGTTCCGGCACAGTCACCGTATCCTGGCTTTTAATTACAAAAGAGAGGGTGAAAAAAGCGCTTAACCCGGCTATGATGCAGAATATAACAACAATTGCAGCGTATTTTATCAAGACGCGTATCATGGTCTCCGCCTCATTTTTGCTATAAAAAACCCGTCCGTGCCGTGTCGATGCGGAAACAGCCGCAGATATCCATTTTCGTCCGCATCAATAAAAGCAACCCCCGGAATTTTGCCGACCGCCTCCGTCTTAAAATCCTGTGATGTTGTGCAGAATTCCTCGATCACGGAACCGGTTTCTTCCGGTTCCATGCTGCAGACCGCATAAACCAGGATGCCGCCGGGTTTTAAATACAGGGCCGCATTGGTTAGTATCCGGACCTGCCTTTGATGATAGCGGTCAAAATCGTGTTTCCGGGCAGACCATTTTATGTCAGGGTTCCTGCGGATCACTCCCAGCCCGGAGCATGGAGCGTCTACCAGGACGCGGTCGAAACTTTCCATATCAGGGGGCTCACCCGCTGTTTCCAGGTCAAGGCATCGGGTTTGTGTAATACGGACCCCAAGTCTTTGCATTTCTGACTCCAGGGCTTCAAGTTTGGCTTTCTCGGAATCCGCGGCCAGCACATGGCCCCGGTTTTCCATTAGCTGTGCGATATGCCCGCTTTTGCCGCCAAGCCCCGCGCATGCGTCAAGTACGTTTTCACCGGGCTCCGGGGCCAGGACCAGGGCTGCAAGCTGGGCCGCCTCGTCCTGGATCTGGAAGAGACCGTCTGCAAACCCGGAAAGTTCGTAAACAGGCCCGTTTATTCCGTGCAGGGCGATGCCGTGAGGAGAAAAAGATGTTTTTTCAATAGTTTCGACTTGTTGGGACAGTATTTCCAAAAGCCGGTCTTTTGTCGTTTTCAGGGTGTTGGCCCTTAGGGTAACCGGCGGAATCTCATTAAAGGATTCACACAGGCGTCTTGTTTCTTCCATGCCGAACCGTTTTTCCCACCTCTTGATCAGCCACTGCGGAAAAGACTGTGATACAGCCAGGCTCTGGAGGGGATTTTTTGCCGGGTCCGGCCATGCAGGTGGTTCGGGATTGCGGGCGCAATTTCTAAGCAGCCCGTTTACAAACCGCACCACCGGCTTTGAGCCAAACTCCTTGGCCATTTCAACAGATGTATTGACAGCCGCAGACTGCGGAATCCTGGACATAAACATCATCTGGAACAGGCCTATGCGAAGAATATTTAATACTTCGGGTTTTATCCTGTTCAAGGGTTGAGTGGCAAGTAAAGATATATGCCAGTCCAGCTTTGCCCGCCACCGCAGCACGCCGTATATAAGAGCGTTGGCAAGCGCCCGGTCGCGGCGCTGCATCCCACAAAAAAGTCCGGTTGTTTGTTCTTCTATGAGCCGGTCCAGGTTGGAATGCCCTTTTGCAAGCTGGTTTAAAATTAAAAGAGCCGCTTTCCTGGGATCGGTAAAGCTCATTTCAGCACGGTTCCGGGAGCTACGGGCGAACCTTTCAGAAATTCTGCGATATCCATGCGCCTGCCGGATTCGGCCTGGATTTCCTTTATGGAAATCGCGTCTTTTCCCGCAGCCACACGAAGTTCATTGTCAAATGCTTCAATCACCGTGCCTGGCTTATAACCCTTGTCGCCGGGGCGGACCTCTGCCTTGTATATGTTAAGCCGTGTGTTGTTCCAGTAGGTATATGCTCCCGGCCATGGATACATGCCCCGGATGAATCGTTCCAGATACTCGGCTGTCCCGCTCCAGTCCAGGCGGCCGTCTGATTTTTTCAGCATGGGTGCATATGAGGCCGAGGCATGATCCTGGGAAACCGGTTTGACTGTACCTTTGCAGAAAGCATCCAGGGTATCGTCCAGCACGTCTGCTGATAGCTGTGATAGCCGGTCGTGCAGGGCCCCTGCCGTATCATCGGCATAAATCGGGGTTTTCCGGGAAAGCAGGATTTCCCCGGTATCCAGGCCAGCATCCATGAGCATGGCCGTGACTCCGGTCTCTGACTCTCCGTTTATGATAGCCCATTGAATAGGGGCGGGTCCCCTGTATTTTGGCAAAAGGGATGCATGCAGGTTAACGGCTCCCATGGGCGGCAGTTCCAGCAGCCTTTTGGGCAGGATATGACCGAAGGCTGTCACTACTAAAAGATCCGGCTGAATATCGCGCAATGTTTCAAAAAAGCTTTCGTTTTTTACGGATTGCGGTTGTATGACCTTGTATCCCAGCTCCTTTGCCGCCTGTTTGACAGGCGGGCCTGCAAGCTGTCTGCCCCTGCCTTTGGGACGGTCCGGCTGGGTGACCACCAGTTTTACGCGGTGGCCGCTTTGATGAAGCGCCTTTAAGGACGGTACCGCAAAATCAGGTGTCCCCATAAATATCAGGTTAAGCTGCGTCATGAGTCGTTTTTCAGTTCCTTTTTGCGTTTTCTTTTATACATTTGCCGCTTTAATGCACTAATGCGATCAATAAACAGTATGCCGTTTAAATGGTCGATTTCATGCTGAAGGATTACCGAGAGCACCCCTGTGGCCTCAAACTTCAGGTTCTTGCCGTCCCTGTCAAGTCCTTTAACCACTATCCGCTCGAAGCGCTGAACATCGGATCTGAAATCCGGTACACTCAGACAGCCTTCGTTTTCAGAAATCGTCCTGCCTTCTGCTTCGATGATTTCCGGATTGATAAGGGCCCGGAAACCCTGTTCTTCCGGATCATACACAATAACGGATTTGTCAATGCCTGCCTGGATTGCGGCAAGCCCGACTCCGGGGGCCTGATACATTGTTTCGGCCATATCGTCAATAATGCGCAGGAGATCATCATCAATGTTTTCCACAGGTTTTACCGGCTCCTTGAGAAATGGGTCGGGGTACGTTAAAATATTTAATATTGACATGGCCTTACAATTCCTTTTCCGGACGGCTACTATACGGGGCAATATTTGAGAGAATTTTTCTTGCCTCCTTGATATCAGCCCTTATCTGCCCGGAAAGTTCATTTATATTGTTAAATTTTTTCTCATCCCGAATCCGGTCGATGAAGTTGACGCGAATTTTTTCTCCGTAGAGATCTCCGCTGAAATCGAGAAGATGGACTTCCACAGTAAAAAGATGATCCTCAAAAGTAGGGCTGTAGCCGATATTTGCAACTCCCTTGTAAAATCGCTGGTTGGTTTGCACAACTACCGCATAAACCCCTGTTTTGGGGCAGAGTTCGTCCTGTATCCTGATGTTTGCAGTCGGAAAACCGAGTTTGCGCCCCCCGCGGTCCCTGCCGGTGCATACTTCGCCTCTTATTTGATAATCGCGTCCCAGAAGGGACTTGGCATCGGCGACTCTTCCCGCTTCGATGATTTCGCGGATATGCGTGCTGCTGATTCTTTCCCGGTTATCAGAAGAGACCGGGATCCAGTCCGGAACCACTATCGCAAATCCGTATTTTTCAGCATACTGCTGCAGAAAACTCACCGTACCCTTTCTGTTTTTGCCGAAAGTATAATCCCTTCCTATGACCATGGCTTTCATGCCTATTTTATCAAGAAGTATGTTTTCCAGGAATTCATGTGCCGTGACAGAGGCAAAGGACTGGTCAAACGGGATGCATATTAATACGTCGATTCCCATTTGTCCGATGAGTTCTATTTTTTGCTCAAACACCGTGATCAGGGGAGGAGAGCCGTTATTGCCCAGTATCTTTACGGGGTGCGGGTCAAACGTGATGGCAACCGATGTGCCGTTTATCTCGCCTGCTTTTTTGCGGACAAGCCTTAGAATGGCCTGATGTCCCAGGTGCACGCCGTCAAAATTGCCTATGGCCACAACAGCGTTTTCAAACGGCTCCTTGATTTCCTCTATTCCGTGTATAACTTTCATATAAAAAACATGCGCGCCTTGATGAAATAAAGCGTATAAAAGATTAATGTGTCAATGACAGTATAAAAGATTAATGTTGACAATAAAACCATACAGCTTTATATAAAAAAATTAAACTTTGATCAATGATTGTTTTGGCAGGATTTGATCTTTTATAATGTGCCGAAGTGGCGGAATTGGTAGACGCGCTAGGTTCAGGGTCTAGTGGGGGCATCTCCGTGGGAGTTCGAATCTCCCCTTCGGCACCATAAAACCCCTTATAATGCAGGGTTCCGAAAGGCGGGGTTGATAATATTTCGTTATCAGTTCGTTATCAGTTTTTATTATCATTTTTCTTCTTTTTAAAATCGACAATATTGTTTCCCCGAATGTCCCGCGTAAGCGCCATTTGTTCTTCTGCCGTAATCTGCAGGTATCTTTCAAACGCCTTGTTGCTTCGGGTTCCCATGTTGCGCTTGACAGATTCTGGCGAGTGCTTCTTCCGTAATTCAACCGCCGAACTGTGCCGGGTGCCGGGATAAAGGCTCACGCCCTCAATGCCAAGGTTCTTACAAGCCTTGTTCCACCATCTTTGTAAATAATCTGATCCGAATTGTGCCCCCGGTTTTGCGCCACCGTTGCCTTTCTCGTGCCTGAAAAAATACATTTCGGGAAAC
>JAIPDT010000042.1 GCA_021737545.1 Desulfobacteraceae bacterium | reverse complement strand
GAAAAGGGGCCAGGTTCTGGAAGGGAAGCGGGTACGATAACAATTCTAGTACCCAATTCGGGGTTGTCTTCCCTTCTCCCCAGAAAGAGTTCTGGGTGCGCTGGTATGAGAGATATGAAAGCGGTTTTGAATGGGCAGGGGGGCGTATTGATGTGAAAAGCCTATACATAAGAACCTATCCATATAGGACTCAAAACGGGGGCAGTCCTTATGCGGGAGTAAAAAGCGATACTGGCTACAGAGTATATAATAACGGGAGCACTGGTGATTACCCCTATTCAGACAGTGGAGGGTGGTTCGATCTTTACCCTACTGGCGTTTCTGACGGTTCGTGGCACTGTTTTGAAATATACATGAAAATGGATACAGATGGTACGGATGGTATAGGCAGAATTTGGATAGACGGGAAACTCGTGGAGGAGGACACCAGCGTTAACTGGAGCGACGGCGATGCCACTTCAAGAGAAGGTTTTCGCTGGTTTGAGTTTCTGAGCAATCAAAAAGATCCGGAACTTGAACGTCCATACTATGCTGACGTTGATGACATGGTGATTTATAATAAAACACCACCTAACACTGACGATGATGGTAATCCATTTATTGGCCCGATTAATTGGGATTCTTCATCGAGTTCCTTGCCGCCTCCCAGTGGCATTGTAATTACCCAGAATCCATAACCATAAAGTTTAAGTTGGTGTGTTGATGTCTTACCTTAAACCAAGGATAAAATTTATTTATGGTAGTCTGAAGAATTTTTCACACTTTTGATTTTGTAGGCCCATCAATTTGACGGATCGGGGTTCCCAAGCTTGCCGGGGTGCCCTCCATAGCGTCCCGGGAAGCCATCCCCTATGCAATTGGCTTTGCCAGTTCCTGAAGCCTGTCCATACTCATATATCATCTGGTGCCCCACTTGGTGCTGGCAATGTGACGGAGCCTGTCTGCCACAAGCATCAATGCAGATTCGCCGTCAGGGATGGCACCTACAACCTTGGTTCTTTGCCTAATTGCCCGCATGATGCGCTCCAGCGGACTGTTGGTTTTAAGAGACCGCCAGTGCTGACTGGGAAAATCATAATAGCTGAGAGTTTCTGTCGCACCTTGCTCAACTATTGCCGCAGCATTTGCAAGCTTCATTGCCTTTAGCTTTTTTACCACTGCAGCGATCTTTTCCTCGGCAGCCTCCCGGTCCTCCTGGGCATGGATGGCCTTTAGCATGGCTGCTACATCCTTGACTTTGGATTTAGGAACCACGGTGAAGACGTTGCGGTAAAAATGCACCACACAGCGCTGCCATTTGGCATCGGGATAAAAATCCGCCAGGGTTTCTATCAGCTTTAGGCATTTGTCGCTTATAAACAACTGAACGCCTTAAAGGCCTCTTGCTTTTAAATCACGCAGAAAGGCAATCCAGCTTTCTTTGTCCTCCTTTGCGCCTTCTTTTACGCCGAGGACCTGGCGATATCCAAACTGGTCAACACCGCCGGCAACAAGGATGCTGATATTTTTAACTTCGCCTGCCCAGCAGCGCTTCAGCCAGATGCCGTCTAAAAACACATATACAAACTCTCCCTCGATCCGGGATTTGAGCCATTTTTTAATCCGGCCGTAGAGCTTTTTGTTCAGGTTGCTAACCGTGGAGGGACTTACCCGGGATCCCCACAGGGCTTCGGTGACATCCTCGACACGGCGGACAGATATCCCGGCAAGGTACATCTCGATCAGCGCTTCTTCCACCGAGCTCTCACGGCGCCGGTAACGCTCGATAATCGCTGTCTCAAAAGGCAGAGTGGCTACTTGGGAACCTTGAGATTGACTTCGCCGACCCGTGTGCCCATCTTCCGGTTGTAATGACCGGCTCTGGTGTCTTTGCGGGCATCGGTGCGCTCATAGCGTCTGGCCTGGCACAGCCGGTCAGCCTCGGCGTCTAAAAGTGCATTTAAAGTCTCTTCCACGGTTCCCCTGACCACCTTGTCCAAATGCTTTGTGAGTTGCTCCTGCTCGATCCGGATGATTTTGCCTGCTTTTGTGTTCTTGCTTTTGGCTCTCTTTTTGGTATCCTGCATTTGTAGCTCTCCTGATGGTAAAGGTTTGTGTTGTTGGATACCCAAACCATACCAGATTGAGGGCTACATCTTTCTCAAAAAAAATGTTCGATAAATATTATACGTTATCTTGAATTTATTGGGGTCGGGCAAAGGTCTCGTTATCCCATGTAGTGCAAAGCCCATGAATTGTTGCCCTGTCAGCCTGTGCACCCTGCAAGTAAGATCTTCTTTGAGAGATCATAGATGAACAAGAAAATTAAAATTTTACAAGCAATATATAACTTGGAATATGGTGGCTCTGAAAGACTGGCAGCATTTTTATCCTACTCTGCAGACCAGACAAAGTATGAGCCATCAATTCTGGGTTTATTTGGTTCCGGTCCCTTGACCCAAGAACTGACAAATAAAGGGATCCCTTTTTGCTACTTTAAAAAAAAGAGATCTCCGGGGAGAAGAATCCATCTTCTTTTTAGAATTTATAAGCTTTTACTGAAGGAAAAAGTGGATATTCTCCAGGTGCATGGTTCATACCCCCTTACCAGAGTTCTAGTCCCCGCTTTGTTGAGTAAAGTTAAGGTAATCTACACTGAGCATGCAAAGCAATCTTTGCAGACAACCCCAAAATTAAGATTAATGACAAGATTTGCTTCATTCTTTTGTAGCGGAATAGTAGCAGTTTCATATGATTTAAAAAATTATCTTGTGTACGAAGTAGGGATTAATGAAAAGAAAATTCGAGTTATTCATAATGGAATTGATTTGAACAAATTTGACCCTCAAAAAAGGACCGGAGATCTGCAGGTTTTATCTCACAAAAAATCAAATTCGGGGTACGTGGGTGTTGTAGGGCGTTTGACGGAAGCAAAAGACCATGAAAATTTGTTTAAAGCCTGGTCGAAGATTGATTTTAAAGGCATAAAAGCTCAGTTAGTAATTGTCGGTGATGGCGAAAAAAGAGACGAACTTAAAAAACTGGTAAATACGCTAGGTATTCAAAAGGATGTTGTCTTTTTAGGGCAAAGGGAAGAGATTCGGGAGATAATAGCAAGCATGGATTTGATGATCCTTCCTTCGAAGAGAGAGGGATTTCCACTTTCGGTACTGGAATACATGGCCATGGGGAAATCCGTAATTGCAACGAAAGTGGGGGGGGTAACAGAAATAATAGAACATGGCGTAAATGGTTATTTGGTCCCCTCTGAAAACAGCGAGGAACTTGCACACGCAATTTCAAATTATTTTTTATATCCCGAAGCATTTAAAAAAATGGCAATTCAGGGGCAAAAAACAGTCATTGAGAAATTTAACGCGAAAATCTGCTTGCAAGCTTATGAAGAACTCTATGATGAAATCCTTCACAAATAGTACCTGTTATATACTTAGAAAATATGTTGCTCCGGGTCTGGCTGTGCTAACAGGCAGGAAGAGATATACGTATTACAGTGAAATGAAGTCAGTACCAGCACTGCCACATAACCAGATCGAGAAGATGCAGCAGGATAAACTTCAGTATTTCTTATCATATGCAGCGGAGCATGTTCCTTTTTACAATAATTTATCCGATGTTTTGAAAGTGACCGAAAATGTTGATGTTTTGTCGTTTTTGAAATATTTCCCCATCATCACAAAAAAAACAATCCATGAAAATATGGATCAGATGGTATCTCGGAAGTATACCATCGAAGAACTCTCCTTAGGTTATTCAGGCGGATCAACCGGTAGTCTTCTTAAGTATTATTTTGACAAGGCGCTGCATGAAAAATCCGAGGCGGTGTTGATGCGGATGTTTTCTTGGGGCGGATGGTCCCCGGCTGACCCTGTCGCAATGTTCTGGGGGGGGTTTCATGAGTTAAGAGGACGTGATCAGTTATCTACCCGGCTAAAAAGATTTATCAGCGGAAGGTTCCTGATGCCAGCATATACATACAACGATGAAATCATAAGACAGTGGCTCAAAATAATAGAAAAATATGAAATTAGGTATTTATACGGTTATGCTTCGGTCTTTTATAACATCTCCTTATTTCAAAAGAGAACTGGAGTGAGATTACCGAAAATAAATGCAATTTTTTCCACCGCGGAAACACTGTTACCGCATTATCGATCCACAATAGAGAATGCTTTTCAATGCAAAGTATATAATCAATATGGAAGCAGAGAGGTGCAGGGGATAGCGTGCGAATGTGAGAAGGGCAATATGCACATAAATTCGGACCTGGTCTACCCAGAATTTATTCCAGATAATAGCGGTGACAATATTCACCGATTAGTCGTTACGTCGTTTCTGAATTTTGGCATGCCCTTTATACGGTACGATATCGGTGATTACGCATCGCCCAAAGAAGGCTTGTGTGGATGTGGCAGGGGATTCCCCTTGATGAGTATGCATATCGGGAGAACAAACGATCACCTGAGAAAACCGGATGGAGAAATCATATATCCGTCATATTTCAATAAAGTAATGTTTGGGATTGATGGGGTTTCTCTTTTTCAGTTTAGGCAAAAAGATTTTCACAATTTGCAACTGAGGCTTGTTCTCCACACAGACATCAGTGTGGAATCCAGAAAGCTAATATCTAACCTGGAAACAAGAATACGAAGAGAGCTTGATTGGGATGTTGCTTTGGAAGTACATGAAGTCGACAAAATTGAGCTGCCTCCGTCAGGAAAACACAGATACGTTATTTGTGAGTTGGATTATGCATAAAAACGATTGGTTATATGTTCCCGTGGTTATGTACCATTCTGTTGGACGGATCAACCCGGATTGGATATGGAATTTCTTAACAGTGCCTTTTGGTGTTTTTGCAGATCAAATAGATACCCTGTATCGAAAAGGCTATCATACAATTGACCTGGAACAGTTGCACGGTTACGTGCGCGAGGGAAAAACCATACCAGAGAAATCTATAGTCTTAACCTTTGATGACGGGTATTTGGACAATTGGGTGTATGTTTTCCCATTATTGAAAAAATACGGATTTAAGGCAACCATTTTTGTCAGCGGGGAGTTTGTTGATCCGAATCCGCAGCCGCGCCCAACAATGGAGGATGTTTGGAGGGGCAATATCACAGAAGAAGAATTGAATTTTTTTGGTTTTTTGTCATGGGAAGAAATGCGGTTGATGGAACAATCGGGATTGGTGGATATTCAATCTCATGCCATGAGTCATACTTGGTATTTTTGTAAAGACGAAATAGTTGATTTTCGCCACCCCGGCGACGGCTATATATGGATGGATTGGAACAATGCCCCGGAGGTCAAGTACAAATATCTAAAAAACAATGAAAGAAAAAGTTCACAGTATGGTGCGCCGGTTTATGTTCACCAGAAGTCTCTTGCTGGCCGGCGAATTTTTCCCTCCCTGCTGTTAGATAAACTATTGACGGAGTATGTTATAGAAAATGGTGGAGAACGATTTTTTCAGAAATCTGCGTGGAGAGACATATTATTTAAGGAAGCATCGGCTTTAAGGCAAAAACATAAAGTTGCAGCTAAGATTGAGACAGATAATGAAATGGATCAAAGATTCCACTATGAAATTGTTGAGTCTAAGAAGACCATAGAGAAAAGGCTTAACAAAAGGGCCGAGTTTCTGTGCTGGCCAGGCGGCGGCATATGCCAGGCGGCAATTGATAAGGCTGCAAAGCACTATAAGGCCTTTACAATCCCGAGTAGTTTATCTGTCAGAAACAAGAATACTTATGGAGAAAATCCTCTTTACATCAGGAGATTCGGTGTTCCTTATTTGCATGACGAGAATCCACAATACTTGAATGGCAATTATTTGCACTGGGTATTCAAAGAATACCAGGGGCGAAAGATTGCAAGAAAGATAAGGCAAGGCTTGAAGTTGATTCATTTAGCAAAGAATCATTCACGCTAGTTTTTTTTCTTTTTGGGAATTACGGAAACAGTTCGGACGTACGGACCCGAAGGACGGGGTATGAAGCCAAATGCATTAATCATTATTGCAACCGATGTTATAGGAGGACCGGGAAAAGGTCTGTTCCAGTTACTAAGGTACTCAAATTCTTTAAATTTTGAGTATCATCTTTGCAATTATCATCCGGCTCATGCAAAGGGCGCAAGTAATGAATTTTTTGAATACGCGCAACAAAATGGTATCCTTATTAATCCCCTGCATCAAAATTGGGTTATCGACCCTTTCTTGATTTTGCGTGCTTACAAAATTGCTAAACGGTTCGGGTGTAACCTTGTTCAAACCCATGGCTACAAGTCGAGTGTTATAGGGTTTTTCCTTCAAAGAATTTGGGGGGTGCCATGGATCGGGTTTTCGCACGGTTATACTTTCGATAATAAAAAAATGGCTTTATACAACAAGATCGAGTCATTTGTTCTTCGTTATCCTGATCGGGTTGTGGCTGTTTCTCAGTCGATGAAAGACTTGTTAATTAAGAAAAAAGTACCCGAAGATAAGATAGTAGTAATCGAGAATGCGATTGAAAGTAAACCCCACCCGCCGGAAATGTCTGCAAATCAACTGAAGAGTAAGCTGGGATTGTCAACGAGTGATTTTGTTATCGGTGTAATAGGGAGATTAAATCCGGAGAAGGGTCATGAGGTTTTCCTTGAAGCGTTGCGAAATGTGGTCAAAATACACCCTGATGTGCGGGTATTAATACTAGGTAAGGGGCAGGAAGAGAAAAAGCTTAAAAACTACTGTGATACCTGCGGGCTAAATAATAATGTGATGTTTCTGGGCTATAGACCGGATGTTTGGAACTATTATCAGCTAATGGACTTGATGGTGATACCCTCACACAGCGAAGGCTTGCCAAATGTACTGCTTGAAGCCATGGCGAATGGGGTGCCGGTTGTTTCCACTGCAGTTGGAGGTATCCCAGGCATCATTGGCCGAAATAACGGGGTGCTTATTCCGCCTGGAAATCCAGCTGTTATGGCCGAAAGGATACTGGATTTAATGGAGAATCCGGAGAAAAGAAAGACACTGTCTGAAAACGGTAAGAAGAAGGTACTTTCAGACTTCCGACCTGAAGATAGGGCGAAGAAAATCGTAGATCTTTATAATGCATTATTGGCGGGTTCAACTAACTGATCTTTAACAGTTGACATATAATTTTATGCTCTTTTAAAGCTTTAGTACCTGAGACATTTGCCCGATTTTGACTTCGGAAGAGGCATTTTATCCCGATTTTAGTGTCCGGGCGTGCCTATCCATTTAAATCGGTGACCATTCAAGGAAGTTTCTTTGCCGGAGTATTGGATTGCTCCTTCAGGAATTGAAGACATAAATTTGTGCAACTTGCCCCTTTTTGCTGGTGATGGGTTTTCTTTATAGGGGGCAATCTTGGCAGTTCTCTCGGCAATATCGATCCAGTTCTGCTGGGGGTTTCCGCAACCAGCATGAAATTGTTGCCGCAAGAAGCGCCCCACTGCCCTCATCAGCTTTTAACCTCTCAATTCATGGTGTTGGCTGAAATTAACCAAACCGGTTCGAAGCAAGCTATCCGTAAATCCTGCAGGAAAAGGCCGTCGGCTTTTGTTTTTTTGTTTGCTTTTATTGTCTTTTTGGCTCTGGCGTACGGATCGGGAGATATATGGGTTTTTCCCGTAGTTAAGGAAAAACTGCGCGGCTTTGCCGAGACGAGACTCAATATTAAGAATTACGTCTGTGATATCGATAATCTGGAAAAAGCGGATAAAAAACGAAGTGCAGTTTATGTACTAGGAGGGTCGCAGCGAAGTCTCAGGGTCAAATATTCCTTCGCGGCGAGTCTTTATGAAACAGATGCGGCAGAAATTATAATGGTTTTGCACCAGGAGGGTATAACGAAATATGATCCGGAGATGGGGAGAAATTTGACGAACAGGGAATGGACCGTAAGGGAGTTCGCCAATCTGGGAGTAGACGAGGAAAACATCGAATTTGTAAGCATTAAGTCTGGATTTTTTGGGACTTTTTCCGAAGCGGGTACACTGGCAAGTGTTGCTGAAGGCAAGGGAATTCAAGAACTTTTCCTTGTTTGTTCATCCTACCATTGCAGAAGGGTTGAGACTGCATTTAGGGCTTTTTTTGAGAATAATGCCACGGTAATTAAGATTTGCGGAGTTGATAAAAATATAGGTGTCAAGGGGCTGTTGTTCGAATATGGTAAGCTTTTGGTTTATAAATATATCCTGATACCATACAAAAAATATATAAATTCGAATCAATAATATGGTTATGTATGCAAGAAATGCTGCTCTGAACTTGATTATCGGATTTTTTTGAGGCGGTTGATGGGGAAAAAAATTGTGGTCATTGGCAGCGGACTTGCCGGCAGTTTAATTTGTAACGAGCTTGTTGAAAGCTGTGAAGTTACGCTTCTTGAGCAGGGACGGAAGGATGAAATTGCTTATCCCCCCGTTGATTTTATGAAGAAGCACTTCGGTGCGGTTAAAACGTTTTGCATCAGTGAAGGGGGAACGACCAATATATGGGATAACGGTTTGATACCCATTAATCCGCATGATGTCCTTTCTGAAACATTTCGCCGGGTGCTGCACGATGCCGGCCGATATACGGACAAGGCCGCAGGCAGCCTTTTTTTAAATCACTATTCGGCTGAATATAATGCAGTGTGCTCGGAAATGAGCCACGTCGCAGGTAGTACTGGCGCGTTTACTGATGGTGTGGACTGCCTGCTTTATCCAAAAAACTATAAAGGGCTCCGCGTCAATAGCAAGGTGAGGGCTGTTTATAATGTATCTGACCTTGATGTCGTTGTTGAAAATGGCCGTGTGAGGACCGTAGTATATTTTGCGGAAGATGGTCGACAAACGGTTGAGACTGACTGCGTGGTTGTATGCGCCGGCGCCCTGGGCACCCCCCGGATTGTAAATAAGATACTTACCGCATTCGGCTCCAGTGTTGAGCAGGCTGGCACAGGGCTGGCCGATCATCCGATGGGTTTTGTGGGTAAGATTAAGGCGAGACATGATTTTCAGAAGCAGATTCAGCAAATGGCGTTGCGAAACAAGGGTGATTATATATGCCGTACCGCCATTCGATTAAAAAGTGAATGCGGTCGCTATACCTGCTGTGCGTTTTTCAGGCCCGCAGTGACAATGCAAAACAAGCTTTCAATCTATAAGTACAAATCATTGCTGGGAGCTAGCAGAGCGGGGGAAAGGATTAAGAATGCGTTTTCCTGGAAGTTGTTTCACCCGGATATTTTGGCAGAAATCTATTCCCATGTTTTTAGCGCACAGATCCCGGGCAGGGTATTTAATATTCTGATGCTTTTTGAGCAAAAACGCGGCAGCAGCCGAGTGTATTATGAAGGATCCCGCATCAAGGTTGACTGGCGCATAACCGATGAGGAAATGGATCTTTACAATGCCGTTTTGAAAAAACTCCACGATATGCTCCTTCCGATTTCAGAGGAGCTGGTTATCCAAATTCCTTCGACAGAGGATTGGCTATGGTCTGCCGCGCACCATTCGGGAACGATTTCGCTTGGAAGCGGATCGGACAGCCTTATCGATGAAAACCTCAGGTTGAAAGCCTGTGAGAATGTTTTTGTTTGTGACGGTTCCGTGATTCAGGAGCATTCGTATGCCAATACGGGCCTGACGATCGGCCAGCTGGGAATGCGACTGGCGGACCATATAATGAAAAAGGATATGGCATGAAATTGCCGACGGTGCTGGTAACCGGGGCAACGGGTTTTTTGGGTGGGCGGCTTGTTGAAGTCCTTATAGGGCGCGGCTATCCTGTCAAGGCTTTTGCGCGGGAAAAATCCAATACGGCAAAAATCCGAACCCTTGCTGCTGATATATGCTTCGGGGATGCGCGTGATATTGGCTCTTTGCAAAAGGCCATGGAAGGTGTGGATGTCGTTATTCATGCCGCAGCCGACACCCGGGGGGATGTGAGACCCGAAGAATCAACCACGGTTGTGGGCACCCGCAATGCGTTGTCTGCGGCTGCTGTGAAAGAGGTGGAGCAATTTATCTACATCAGTTCATGCAGCGTTTATGGTGTTTCCGATTGCAGGGCCAGTGAGCGCATTGATGAACAGGGCCCGCTTGAGCGATATCCCGAGGAGAGGGGCCATTATTCCCATGCCAAATTGAAGGCCGAAAAGCTGGTTTTGGGTGAAATGAATAATGCGGCCCTGAATATTACATGCTTGCGTCCAGGTATGATATGGGGTCCGGGGGGCGAAATATTTACACCCATGCTGGGTTTGAAACTCGGGGACAGGCTCGCCGGTATTATCGGAAGCAGGGGATTCGTCCTTCCGCTCGTTTACCTGGATAACCTGGTTGATGCCATTATCAGATGCATTAACCATCCTGGGGCTTTCAATCAGATATTCAATGTTGTGGATGAAGAAAAGGTGGACAAGAAAACCTATACCCGAAAGGTTTTGAAGCCGCTGTTTCCAGGGGTCTTTTTTTTCGCGGTGCCGTATTGGGCTTTGCATATACTTGTTGGGTGTCAGGAAGTATTGTGCAAAATGTTGAAACGAAGTCCTTTTTTAACGCGTTACCGGCTGGTTTCATCTCAGCGTCCCGTTATTTTCGACGCCAGTAAGATTGCGCACCAATTGGGGTGGGCTCCTCCGGTAGATTTTAATGACGCTATAAATGAACTGCTCCGGTTTGAAAAGAGCAAATAGGTACTACTACTCCTGTAAAAGGCGATTATATGTGCGGTATTGTCGGCGTAGCCTCAACCCATGAAAACTTGCGCAATTTCCCCATAAAGGCTTTGACCGATACGATCCTCCACAGGGGGCCGGACGGCAGCGGCTGCCACGCGGATGAGCAGATCGCCATGGGGCATCGGCGTTTGAGTATTATTGACGTGGAGGGCGGCGCCCAGCCGATTTACAATGAGGATGCTTCCAAGTGCATTGTTTATAATGGTGAGGTATATAATTTTCTTGAACTGCGCCGGGAGTTGGTAAAAAAAGGGCATGTTTTTAAAACCAGAAGCGATACGGAAACCATTCTGCATGCCTATGAGCAATGGGGTGAAAGCTGTTTGGATCGGCTTCGGGGCATGTTTGCGTTTGCCATATGGGATTCAAAGGATAAAAAACTGTTTATCGCCAGGGATCGTTTTGGGATAAAGCCCCTTTTTTACGGGGTGTACAATGGAAGGTTCTATTTTGCCTCGGAGATGAAGGCAATTCTGGCATCAGACGGTTTTCCGCGTGAAATTGATGAGGCGGCAATTGCATCTTATTTTTCCTATTCATACATCCCTGCCCCCATGACCATCTACGAGGGCATTAAAAAGCTTTTGCCAGGGCATTTCCTTTGTTGGCAGGACAGCAAGATTACCGTCAAAAAATACTGGGATTTGAAATTCAGTCCTGACAGGACCAAAAGTGAAAGTTATTTTATCGAGCGATACTTGGAATTATTTCATGAATCGGTGAACATGCGGCTTATCAGCGAGGTGCCGTTGGGCGCATTTTTGAGCGGGGGAATCGATTCGAGCGCCGTTGTAGCGATGATGAGCCGGATTTCGGCGGATCCCGTGAAAACATTCTGTATGGGGTTCGGCGGCACAACCGGGGGGTACCTGGATGAACGCAATTATGCGCGCATGGTGGCGCAGCGCTATGACACCGATCATCGGGAGCACGAGGTTGTGCCGGCGTTCGAGGGTCTTGTGGAAACGATCGTGTCCGCTTTTGACGAGCCATTTGCGGACGACTCTGCAGTGCCGTCGTATTTTGTGTGCAAGCTTGCAAGGCAAAATGTAACGGTGTCGCTTTCCGGGCTGGGAGGGGACGAGGCTTTTGCCGGATACGAACGGTACCTGGGATTCAACCTTCGCAGGTTTTACGGTCTGCTGCCGCTGCTGATCAGGGACAGGGCCATCCGGCCCCTGGTCGAGAAAATTCCGGAACGCCGGGACGGGCATTACACCGTCAACCACATGAAGCGTTTTGCGCGCTCCGGCGCATTGAGCCCGGAAATGGCTTATCTGGGCTACATTTCCAAAATGGGTGATGGTGTATTGGATTCTTTTTTTGCGGATCAAACGAAGTTTAAGGCATACCGCGAGGATGTATCGGAGCTGATGTTGGACCATTTCCGATCGGATAGCGTGGATGGAGGCATGGACAGCTTGAACAGGGCATTTTACTGTGACACCAAAACATATCTGCCGGAGGACATCCTGGCAGTAACGGACCGCATGAGCATGCATCACTCGTTGGAAGTCCGGGTGCCTTTTATCGACCACAAGTTGATGGAATTCTGTGCAACTATACCGCCGGAAATGAAGATGCGATGGTTTACCAAAAAATACCTTCTTAAAAAAGCCACTCGTAAACTTTTGCCAAAAGAGGTCATCGATCACCGCAAGCAGGGGTTTGTCGGGCCGATGACGCAGTGGCTGAAAACGGACTTGAAGGATTATGTAAAAGATGTGCTATCCCGGAAAAACCTTGAGCGCCACGGCTACTTGAATGTTGACGCTGTAAATCGTGTTGTGGAGGAGCACATGGCGGGAAGGCAGATTCACGATACGTTGATCTGGTCGATGCTGATTTTTCAGAAATGGTACGATCTCTACATCGACAAGCGATGATGGGGGTCTATGCGTATTGACGTCAGCGGCAATAGGGAGCGCTTTGCATGGAAGTAGCCTTTATTGGTTTTTTGTTTCTTTCTGTTTATTCTTATGTGGTTTTCCCCCCGTTGTTATGGGTTTTTCAGCGTGTTTGGTCAAGGCCGTGGCAAGAAGGAACGGAATATTTGCCAGTATCAATAATCATATCCGTGTATAACGAAGAGGCAGTTATACGGGAAAAGATTGAAAATGCGCTGGCGCTGGATTATCCTGATGAATTGCTCGAAGTTATTGTCAGCTCAGACGGATCTACCGACGCAACCAATGAAATCGTTTCAGGTTTCAATGACTCCCGGGTGGTTTTGAAAGATTTTGACCGGATCGGCAAGACCGAATGCTTGAACCGGGTTGTACAGGAGGCCAGTGGCGAGATCGTTTTGTTTACCGATGCCAATTCCATGTTTCCGCCTGATTTGTTGCGCAATTTGTCCGGTAGTTTCTGTGATCCTGATGTTGGCCTGGTAACCGGGTGGACGAAGTATATTAAGGCGGGCGGCGGTGAAGAGGTGACCGGGATTTATGCGAAGCTGGAAAAAATGACAAAGTACTGGGAAAGCCTCGTATCGTCATGCGTTGGGGCGGATGGGGCTGTTTTTGCAATTCGAAAGACGCTTTATCGGCCGCTCGGGAGTGCCGATATCAACGATTTTATTATTCCGCTAAACGTGGTTGGGCAGAAGAAACGGGTGGTGCTGGATCCGAGCATTTTTTGCCGGGAGGAAGCCACTGACAGCGAGGCAGGGGCGTATAGACGTCAGGTAAGAATAACCACAAGGACGCTGTGGGCGATCAGGCGGAACCTGGGATTTTTGAATGTTTTGAAATATGGTTCGTTTTCTTTTTTTCTGCTCTCGCACAAAGTGCTGCGGTTGGCGGTGCCGTTCTTTTTTCTCACGGCATTCGTAATAAGCGTGTTTTTTTTGGGCCGGTGGTGGCTATACAATGCGGTCTTCTCTGCATACATGGTCTTTTTTGCCGCGGGTTTGTTAAACCTAATTGGTGTTTTGAAGGACAGCTGGTCCTCGGTTTGCAAGTTTTTCTTGATAACCTTTGGCGCACAGTTCGTGGGGTGGCTGCGAATGATAGCCGGCATTACGGATACGACATGGACGCCAAGTCGTTGAAAGTGGTTTTTTTATAAATTCAGCATTTGTTGAGGAGCTGGCAGTCTAAATTACATGAAAAAAACCCTTCTCTCTGAAGTTTTCTATGCAAGCTCGGACATGGTTTGCATCGTTCTGTGGCATTTTTTAGGGCAGTGTTACTTCTCCTGGGAGAAGCTAAAATCTTTTTTGAATATCTTATATAATCCTCCGGTTACAGCATACAAAGAATTCTCTGTTGTTACAACGAAATGGTTGGCCTTTATTTATGGCCCGGAGGTAAAGCCCATATACCCCACCACTTCTCTATTATGATTCATTTCCGGGTTCTGAGACTGTTCTTCATGGATCAGCACTTCTGCGCCTTTTGAGTTTTTGTTTTGCCAGCGGACATTTGAGGGATCCTTGGCGTTTTTGGTTTGCATGTCAGCGATAAAGACGGGTTCGCCTGTAAATGGAGGATAAAAGGTTATGGGGTAGAGATCGTGGGTTACCTCTTCAAAAGTGGTATCCACTATATAGGTGATCCCGTCTATTGTGCCTGATGAGGTCTCCCAGGCAAGAAATGATATTGTTTCCGGGGCAGGGTGCCCTTTTTTGTTGGCCTGCTGTGCCTGAAGTTCAAAATCGAATCCACTGACGGTTATATTGTAAATCCTTCCTGTTGCCGCGGCCAGTTCGTTTTCGGTTGTTATACCGCTTATCACAACCGGGGTTTGTTTGAATGACTGGCTGAAGCTTATGGCCTTGGTGCTGTTTGTTTTAAAGGTTCCGGCCTCTACCTGGATTCCGTTTGGCAGTTCGTGTCTGCCGGCTTCCATTGCAATGTAGCTTGCGGTTTCAGTTTTATGCATCCCGTCAAGATAATCCCATTCCTGGATTCTGATATCAAATTCTTCCGGGGTTACGTTTTTTATGCGGATAACAGCCGGGTCGCCTTCGTTTAAGCTCATGGGCTTGGCGACCACCACCGGGTTGCCAAAGGTTTTGTTGAAGGTAACGGATTGCCATTTGTGATTGATTTCAATTTCATTGGCTTCCAGGGTAAATACAGGCGTCTCTTCTTCTGAAAGGCAATCCAGGTCGCCGTCGCTGCAATCCTGATCGATACCGTCACCGCAGATTTCGATAGCGCCCGGGAATATTGTGGCATCATCGTCGTTGCAGTCCCCCTCGTTTTCCGTGTATCCATCCCCGTCGTTGTCAATGTTTTCCGGACAGGTCAGGTCGGTGCCGTCACAATCCTGGTCAATGCCGTCGCCACAGATTTCTTCGGCACCGGGATGGATTGAAGGATCATTGTCATTGCAATCGCCTTGGTTTTCCGTGTACCCGTCGCCGTCATCATCGATGTCTTCAGGGCAGTTGAGGTCACTGCCGGAGCAGTTCTGGTCAATACCATCTCCGCAGATCTCGTTGGCTCCGGGGTTGATTGCCGGGTCGTTGTCGTTGCAGTCTCCTTGGTTTTCCGTATACCCGTCCCCGTCGTTGTCAATGTCTTCCGGACAGGACAGGTCTCTACCGTCACAATCCTGGTCAATGGCGTCGCCGCAGGTTTCCGTGGCGCCGGGATAAATCTGGGGATCGGTGTCGTCGCAATCGCCCTGGTTTTCGGTGTATCCGTCGCCGTCGTCGTCGATGTCTTCCGGAGCCAGGGTGTCTGAGGCGACCTGGTAGGAGACGGTTTCTGAAAAATCGCTTTCATTGCCGTTGCCATCATGGCTGGTGGCGGCGAAATCATACATTTGGCCTTCTTCCAGCCCGGAAATCAGACAACTGGTCTGATCTGCCGAGTCAACCGACTGGACGGGCGAAGTTGTAAATTCGGTTCCGGATTCTCCGCAGTATACGTTGTAACCGACCACCCGGCTGTCATCGGGCGCGGTCCAGGTCAGGGTGACTTCAGCCGCATATAGATTGGAAGAATAAGTGCATAAGAGCAATGTTGCAACAATTAAAAACAATACCCGGTTTATGTTTGGGCGATCCATTCAATACCTCCTGGGGGTTATTCCGGTCCCGCTGGAATCAACACCCT
>JAIPDT010000041.1 GCA_021737545.1 Desulfobacteraceae bacterium | reverse complement strand
AGCCCTTGTTGTCCCTCACGCAATAGCGAATCGGGCCGTGAAGCTTTCCGCCGGCTTTATTTGGCATATCAGGATCACAGATAAGAGGACGTACAAAACCGACCGCATCAGCCTTTTTTTCTGCAACCATGCTTCGGGCCAATTCAAAAGAGACTATTTGATGCCCTGTGAGTACAGGCAGAGAAACCGCCTCCTTGATCTGGGCCGTGGCATCCGCAATACCCCCCAGGGGAATATGCATTGACGCCCTTACAAGCTGCAGATTATAATAAGTCCCCACATAAGTCTCTATGAAATCAACTGCCCCGCTCCGCTCAAAGCCCCGGGCAAACTGCTGCGCATCCTGCGGAGTAATGCCTCCGTAAAATTGTTCGTCCACACAGAGCCGGATGCCGACAGTAAAATCCGCTCCGATCGATTCCCGAACCCGGTTAAGGATCTCAAGGGGGAACCGCATTCGGTTTTCCATACTGTCGCCGTATTCATCCTGCCGGTGGTTGCTTATAAGGGAAAGAAACTGGCGTAGAAGAGACCGGGGCCCCATATCGATCTCAATTCCGTCAAAGCCGCTTTCCCGCATCACTGCCGCGGCCCTGGCAAATGCAGCTCCAACATCCGCCATGTCCTCTGGTTCCATTGCTTTGGCTGCTTCGCCGTACACAATGTCGGCGACAGCGGACGGCCCCAGCACAGCCTGCCGTGTTATGGCCCCGCTGCTTTGAAATCCGTGGTGGTTTAACTGAGCAAAAACGGGGGTCTCATACTTGTGAACGTCTCGGGTGAGTTTTTGCAGATCCTTCGCTGCACCTGCACGATAGGATTCGATCATGAATTCTGAAGGGCGGTCTCCCTTATCAATGGATATCTCGCCCACGGTAAGCATACCGCAGCCGCCTGCGGCACGGCGGCGATAATAGGCAATACGGCGATCGGTGACCCGGCCCCTGCCGCCCAAATTCGACCGGTGTGCCGTAAAACAGATTCGATTGGGCAGTGTGACACGGCCGATTGTCAAAGGTTTGAATAATTCATCATACATAGGCTTAAAACAATCAAAAAAGCGCCGGCCGGGTTCGGTATCATCCTCCCCCGGCCAACTGCATTACCTTTACCAGGTCGCCGTCTTTTAGGGGATGATCAGGGCGTACAATTCTATAGTCCACAGACAATACCGCCCCCCTGGATTTGGAAATCCCGAGTCTGGCAAGCACTTCCCCGGCCGGCGCATTATCAGGCAGTTCAAGCGTTAATCCGTTTTCGTGATCGTATCCGGGCTTACTTGCGCGAAAACTGCCGTACAGCTTGACGGTAACCTTCATCCTTCAAGTACTAATCCATGCAGCTTCGGAAAATCTCGCGTACCTGCTCGCCTGTAACATCCCTGGGATTGGCCTCGCGGGAAATATCGTTTAAGGACCACTTAATTGAGTGATCGATGTCCGCGTCGGTAAAATCAAAAGTGCTGAGCGGCTCCTGGGGGATTCCCACGTCCCCGCGCAGACGCTCTATTGCATCCAGTGTTATATCAGTTGCTTTCACGGAATTCATGTAGCGTACATCCAGGCCCATGGCCTCGCCGATTTCCTTGAATTTTTCAGGGGCGGCAATGGCGTTGAAACGCTCTACCGGCATCATCATAATTGCATTGGTATAACCGTGATGCAGGTCTTTTAAGACTGAAACCATGTGAGCCAGGCCGTGGACCATTCCCATACCGCCGCCCATGTTATAAGCCATGGAGGCGATGTACTGGGCCCATGCCATGTTTTCGATGGCGACATCGTTTTTCGGGTTTGCCACAGCCTGACGCAGATTTTCGCTGAGCATCTTGATTGCCCTGATACCGACACCGTGTACAACCGGCATGTTCAATCGGCCGATAAAAGGTTCCATGGCATGGCAGAAAGCATCCATGCCCGACCATGCAACCATCTGAGGCGGCTGCAGCCGCATAAGTGCGGGATCATTGAGACCAACCGACGGCGCAACCCCCGGAACTATCAGGATCAGCTTGTACTTCCATTCCTCGTCATTGATAATAGCAAAGGCTGTGCCTTCAGCGCCTGTACCTGTAGTGGTATTCACCGCCACATGAGGAATGTCTATAAACCTGTAAGTTGGAATACGTGTTGTGTAATGAGGATCCAGAAATGCCGCAAAATCCCTCAGGCTTGTATCAGCTCCGTTGTTTTTGACCATGATGCGAATGCCTTTGCCGGCATCATGAGCGCTCCCTCCTCCAACCGATACGATTCCGTCGCAGCCGGCAGCAAGATATGCTTCGGTTCCTGCCTTGCATTCATAATCCTTGGGATTAGAGGTCACCTTATCAAAGATGGTGACACTGATTCCGTTGGCTTTCAGGACACCTTCAACCTCTTCCACGATTCCGGTGCCCTTCAGGCCGGTCGTAACCAAAAGGGCATGGGAGATGCCGTTTATCTGGCATTCAACCCCGGCCATCTGATGGGCGCCCCAGCCAATCACTCCGCGTGAATGCTGATTTACGTAAAGCAAGGGGAATTCTTTTCTTTCAGTACTTATGCTCATGGTTAACCTCCTTGATAAACTTGCTGTCGGCTTCTCAGCCGGGGTGGAACACGGCACCGAACTTGTTATCCTGCACATTAGGTGCCGTGCCTTAGATTAAAATAAATCAAACCTGCTATTCAAAGACCAGGGTGTTGTCCAGATCCTCTTCGCTTACAGAGAATACCACGTTATGCGGGGGAAGCGGCTCTTCCAGGAAAAATTTGGGGAGCCTGTCGTGCTGCGCTTCAAACCCAGCACGCCGGTTGAACTCGCGCTCGGTTTGAAGCGTTTTTATGCCCAGTCCCGGGATCGCATCCTGCCCAAGTTCAGTTCCCTGCTTGGCGTTAAGAGCGCTTAGAACTCTGCCCGCCGCCTCGGGATCTTCCATGCACATGCTGGCAAAAAGGCAAAGACCCAGGCAATCCACGGCAGCCATTATCACCTGCATGTTGCGCGAAGCTTCCATCTGGCCGTCCGATTTCAGGGGATCGAGCTTGCCTGCCAGATAGTCGCCGACCACGTTTCCTGCGGTATGATCGGCGCCCATGGGCGAGGTGGCATAGGTAACTCCCGTGCCCTGCTGGCCCCTGGGATCATAGGCCGCAATGCTCTGTCCTTTCACGGTTGCCACCCGAGGGTTGTTAAAGTGTTTGCCAACGGCATCAGGGCCGTTGCCCAGGATTTTCCCAAAATCGGTGCCGCGCCCGATTTCCTCGACCATTTCAATGGCGGCCTCACCGTCGCCGAATTGCTTGTATCCGGACTCCATTGCCACGGCTATGGCCACGCCGGTATTCATGGTATCCAGCCCGATTTCATCGCATAAACGATCGAGCCGTGCGATAACGTCTGAATCCCCCACGCCTATCATTCCGCCAAGGGACCAGAGGGTTTCATACTCAAGCGAGGAGGTAATATATCCGCCCTTTTCGTCCACGTAAACGTTTGAGCAGTCGATCACACAGCCGGAACAGCCCTTATGCTTATGATTGCCTCCGCGTTCGTCCATAACCCTGGAAAGGGATTCGCCCGAAATCTTTTCCCAGTCGTCAAAAACGCCCCGGGTTGCATTATAACTCGGAAAGGCGCCCATATTGTTTAACGGCGCAAGCAAGGCCGCAGTTCCCTGGGAGGGAAGAAGTTCCCCGCTGAACGGATTGGCTGCGACAGCCTTGGCAAATTCCCTGGATGCTGTTTTGAAGGCCTCGGAATCATTGATAGCAGCCTGTTTCTTGGTGCGCGCAATCATCACGGCTTTTACCCCCTTGGAACCCATGACCGCACCGAGTCCTCCGCGGCCCGCGGCCCGGCAGGGCCTCTGATCCAAATCAGAGCTTTGAATCGAAGCGCTTTTAAACCGATACTCGCCGGCAGGGCCTATACATAGAATTGCATTTTGACTTCCGTGTTCGGCAAACACATCATCGACCATGGCATAGGTGCGGCTGCCCTTGTATTTGGATGCGTCCAGCAGGGATACCCCGCAGTTCTCATCAACTTTAAGGGTATACAATTCACCCGAAGGAGCCTGATCTTCTATAATAATCGCGGCAATACCGAGCCTTCCCAAAGCTTCTCCGACGGTGCCCCCTGCATTGCTTTCCTTGATCCCCTGGGTCAGGGGGCTTTTGGCCCCTATGGACACCCTGCTGGTATTGACAAGGGGTGTGCCGCTTAACAGCCCAGGGGCGATAACAAGCTTGTTTTCCGGACCGAGCGGATCGCATTTGGGAGGCACTTCGGAATTGATTACCGCGGAGGTCAGCCCTCTTCCGCCCATTCCTTGATAAGCTTCAGCCGCGGTTTCCTCCCGAATGCTTTTGTCCTTCATATTCACCCGGATAAATTTCATGACTCCTCCTTTCAATTGCTCGAAAAATAAATGTTTTCAAAAACAAATTCGCACCCGCGGCAACACGGGCTTATAAAACCTGTACTTCAGGCAGCCATACCATACTCCAGCTTGATATGAAATCTGTTCCAGGGTAAAAAAGAACGCAAATGAGAAAAAATGCAGGCTGGGCCTCTTGATTACATAGCTGATAGCCGTTGCAAACAAATGTGCGCCCAAAAGAGCGCCAGCCGGCACAATCTGTCCGAAGACAATGAGCACCGGCAGCGTATAAAGATAATAACGAGAAAAAAAGGCAGCAATTGCATGCAAAAAACCTACATAATGCCGACACCTGGCCGCTATTAAATCAAACCGGTAAACCCGGAGCCCCGCTTTTGCCATCTTACGGCGCAAAACCCCAATATCACCCAGGGCGAATACCAGTGCAAAACCGGCAAACAAGGGATGAAACAGCAAGGAGACAAAAAGGATAAGCCAGAATACAAAGGCCGAGAGGTATAACGGCATTGTCTTTAAGCGCGATCTGTGAATGGACTGCAACATAGGTTCGGAAGTCCCGTATTCGAAGCGGCGGCCGCAGAAGGCCGCAAGTCGGTTGCGGTGCCTGTGATATACCCTTGCTTCCGGGCGATAAAGGATAATTCCGCCGGCATCAGCAAGCCGCCAGCAGAAATCGACATCTTCTCCCAGCGATAATGCTTCGGCAAACCCGCTGAGGCGAAAAAACCAAGTTCTCTGAACTGCAAAATTACAGGAGGGAAGGTAAAAAAAGCCGTCCTCCCCGCGCGAATCTCTGGGCGTCTCCCCCATATAAAGGGAGGATTGAACCTGTTCATAACGGTCAAGCGGTCTTTGATCCAGGTCGGAAGAAACCGCTCCACCTACTGCCGATATCCTTTGGTCCTGAAATGCGGACGAAATTGTATTTAACCAGTTTTCGGTCACGCGGCAGTCTGAATCAAGAAAACACAGAATTTCGCCCCTTGCCCGGAAAGCTCCGAAATTTCGGCAAAAGGAAGCTCCCTGCCGGATTTTGTTCATATAAAGCCGAACATCGGGATACCGCTTTGCCACAGCCGGGGTTTGATCGCTCGAGGCATCATCCACCACAATAATCTCAAATAAATGTGCCGGATATCTCGCCCGGCTCAAGGATTCCAGGCATTGCTCCAAATCAGCCGGACGGTTGTGCACCGGTATAATAACCGATATGCCGGGCAGACACAGAGGTTCCGACTCGGTTTCCTCCAACAGAAAACCATTTGCGCACAACTCTTTGACAAAAGCCTCTGCTTGTTCTTCGGACACACCCGGCGGGCAATGCTTTTCCGGGTCAAAAGGCCAGGACTCATCGCGCCGCAAATATGATAAAAACGGCTTCCAGCATGAATTTAACTTGACCGCCTGCATCGGGCGCCTGGATGCAAGCAGCAGGCCGTTTTCCACGGGATGCAGGCTCACCTCGCTGCTCAGACGGTAGGAAATGCGGGCCGTCATATTTTCAGTGAACCTCCTGATCCTGCAGGCCCAGGCACTGCATCATACATTCCGGGTCGGGCTGTGACAAATCCTTATGCATAAAATAAGCTACGGCAGGGCATCCCCCCCGGCATGAGTCAAAACGAAAACAGCTATGGCAGGATTTTACATCAAGGCCCCGGAAAGTCCGCATAATATTAGAATTGTGCCAGATATCGTACAAGCTCCGCTCGCGCAGGTTACCTGCCCAAAACTGATCCTCTTGTAAAAAAGCACAGGGATAAATATCCCCGTTCGGTGACAAACAGCATGTCATCTTGGCTGCGCCGCATAAATCCAGCCCCATCCGTCTCCTTTTTTCAGAGGTAAGGCTAAAAAAGGAATCTCCGGTTAGAATCTGGGTATCCTGCTGAAGCCAAACCGAAAAATTCTCCAACTGATCCTTGTCAGGCGCAAGATCCTGCCAGCAGTCCCTTGCCCTGCCCGAAGGACGGAAACGGCTGACACGCAGATTTGCCCCGTAACCTGCAGCCAGGGCCTTAAGCTGTTCAAGCTGATCGTAATTCTGACGGGTCAAAACTGTATTTACAGAAAACTCAAGCCCATGATCAGCCAGATGCGCCATACCCTCCAGGGCTAGCTTGTAAGTGCCCTTGCCCCGAATGCTGTCGTTGGTTTGTTCATCCACGCCGTCCAGACTGACCTGCAGGTAGACCCGGCCTACATTGGCAAGTCGCCTGCAGATTTGCGGATCAAGCATTGTTCCGTTGGTGCTTATACAGGCCACAATACCTTTTTGCCCCGCATATTCCAGGATGGAGAAAAAATCATCCCGTGCAAAAGGCTCCCCTCCTCCCACATTGATTTGAAAAACCTTATGCTCGGCCAACTGGTCGATTACCTGATAACATTCCCGGGTGTCAAGCTCTTCCGGATGAGGTCGTCCTGCAGAGGACAGACAGTGCCGGCATTGCAGATTGCACTTAAGCGTGATTTCCCATGTAAGATTAACCGGGGCCGATAGCCCTTCTCTGGCAGCGTCAATCAGCAACGATAACCTCCTTGGTTTCAAGATCGGCCAGGGCCTCTGCCAGGGCCTGCCTGACCGGCACATCCCCGATTCCTTTTAAAATCAGCCACTCCGACAGGGACCAGTTGGACCCGAAAAAATCAAGCGACAGCAAAGGGCCGGAGGGAATGAAAAACAGGCGCGGCCCGCTGGCGGTGTAAAAAAGCAGTCCCCTTTCTTCAGCCCGGACCTGGGCACCTTTTGCCAGCCCGAACCGGCTGTAGACCGCCTCGATCTTATCCATATCAATATACTCCGCAAATACCGTCGATAGCTACTTCTTCCACGTTTATACGGGTTATGTTCAAAACATCGCTCTGGTTTCCGTCACTGGAGATGTCACTGATATCACGCTGGTTATCCCGGAATTCGGTTTTTCCGTCCCGCTTGTGATCCTTTTGCCCGACGGATCCTCCGACTGGCTCCATTGTTGCCTGCAGATTCTCTGACATTGAAATACTCCTCTCGTTAAGCTTGAAATAATTTGAGATTGAAAAGATAAAATAAGGTTATTTATCCTGCTAAATACGTGCCAACAATATTAATTGAGAAATATCGGTCAAATATGCACATAAGGAGCTTTTTCTACAATTTCATTCTTGTAACCAAAGGAAACAGTCGAATATGATACTTGAAATGTTTGTTTTATATTTTTTCAAAAACCCGGCGGAAATGTCAACAAGCCATGTTGATTTCTGGTCAGGATGAAATATGCTTCGATTCGTTACACTCCCTGCCGGCCAATGTAACCACATTACACACCTTCATAAAGTCCGCCTGAACATTATGATCTGTATATCTCTACGAATTCGTTGCTGTTGACATTCTTAAAACTTCCGCCCAGGAATCGCCCAATGCATTCTGCCATGCTGAGCACTGTAACTAAGGGCGAGGATTCGGCAAATTTTCGGGCAATATTTTCATACAGATGAATACAACCTGTTTTGCTGACTTGTTCTGCACATTGCCGAATATTTGAAGGCTCATCCGGTAGATGCCGGGATATGATCGTCGGCCCGGCCTTTTTTTCTCATTCCGCGGGATTTGTTTGAATAATAACCGTAATAACGGATAATCCCATGGCCGGCATCCGGACCGACGGCAGGTGATCGGCTCTGTCATTTATCCAGCACGGCACGCAGCGCCTCGGCCATGGTCAGCAAATCCACCGGCTTTTCCAGGTATCTGGCAATGCCGGCTTGACAGGCGGTTTGCTCAGAGATCTTCTCACTGTAGCCTGTGCAAAGGATGATTTTCATGTTAGGCCGGATTTTCAGGATTTCCCGGGCAAGCACGTCTCCGGTCATTTTCGGCATGGTCATGTCAGTGATTACCAGGTCAAAACCGTCCGGGTCACATGCAAAAAGCTCCAGTGCCTTTTCCGGATTCGTCTCGCACGTTACCCGGTATCCCAGCCGATGAAGACGCAGTTCATTAAGGTTGATTGCCGAAGTTTCATCATCGACGAACAAAATCCGCTCAGTTCCAGGGGGTAGTGCCTCCCGGGACCCGGGGGCCGGCATCTCTGCCGTTTCCCCCAGCGCCGGCAGGAAAATTTCAAACCGGCTTCCCCGACCGTTTTCACTTTCCACCCGGATGCCGCCGTCAAGATCCCGGACAATGCCGAGCACCACGGAAAGCCCCAGCCCTGTGCCCTTGCCCAGATCCTTTGTGGTATAATACGGATCAAAAATACGATCCAGGGTGTCGGCTGAAATACCGTGGCCGGTGTCGCCGACTGTCAGTTTCACGTAATCTCCGGACAACAGGTCAAAACCAAAGGCCGGAATCTGTTTTTCCAGGATTTTCTGCTCCAGGCAGACCGTAAGCGTGCCCCCGTTTTCAGCCATTGCATCAGATGCGTTTTTGCACAGGTTGATAATCAACTGGTGAATCTGGGTGGAATTGGCAACAACCAGGGGCAAATCATTGCTTAGCTTTTCTGTAATCTCAATGAAAGAGGGGATGGTCGAACGCATCATGCGCATGCCTTCCTTGATAATCAGGCCTATATCCTGGGCGCTTTTTTCTTCTTCCCCCCTTCGGCTGAAGGTCAGCAATTGGCGCACCACGTCCCGGGCCCGTATGCCGGCTGCACTTACCTGGCGCAGACCTTCCTGCGCCGGATGATCTTCGGGCAGCTCAGACTGGACAAGCTCAGTATAGCCCAGGATAATGCTTAAAATATTGTTGAAATCATGGGCCACTCCGCCGGTCAGGGTACCCAGGGCCTCGATTTTCTGGGCCTGGCGAAGCCGATTCTCCAGTTTTTCCCGCTCCTGCTGGGCCTTTCTCTGCTCGGTAATATCGCTTAAAAAATTCAAAGTGGCCGGCCGGCCCTCCCATTCAATCACCACTACTTTGAGTTCCACCCATTTCACGCTGCCGGAGCGGTGCACCACACGAAAGCAGTAATCAGGAATTGTTTCTCTGCCCTGCATGCGCCGGTAATGACGATCAACTACCTGCTGCTGATCCCCGGGATGCAGAAAACTGGCAAATGGCATGGAAGTCACTTCCTCCAGTGTATATCCGGTAAACTCGCAGGTGGACCCATTGGCAAACCGGATCATGCCGTTCTGGGCTACAAAAATCGCCTCCCTGGCATTTTCCACCAGAAGGCGGTATTTTTCCTCGCTTTGACGAAGGGCTTCCTCTGCTTTTCTACGTTCGGTGATGTCTTCTATTATCCCCACGCCGCCGAAAATTCTCCCGCTGCTTCCCACAAAAGGCGCAAAAAGCACCCGCACCGGGGTAATCTTGTCCGCAGTCATGGATTCATAAAGCCCTTCATAGAATCCATACTGATCCGCAAGCGCGGTCTTTACCGCCGCAACAATATGCTGATCAGGCAAACCGAGCATATTCAGCCCAATCAGCTTATCTCGCGAAGAGCCGATTATTGCCACAAAATTATCATTGCATGCGGTAATCACACCTTTTTCATCAAAATGCAAAACACCGAGCGGCGCGTTTTCGAAAATCAGGCGGTATTTTTCCTCGCTGTTTTTCAGGGCCAGACGGGCTGATTCAGCCTCTTTTGCCCGAAGTTCAGCCTCCTGCATGCGGGTACGCAACTCCTCGACCATCTGGTAAATGGCTTCCTTTAACTGCCGCATTTCCCCGCTGAACCGCCCCCGGATCTGCGCATGGGTATCTCCGCCCGCCACCTTTTCGGCAAACCAGACCAGCCGATTAATGGGCCGTGTAATGGTTCGCATCACCAGGAAGGTGCCTGCCAGGGCGAGCAGGAAGATGGCTGCGGCCATCAAGATGATGGTCCATTTCAGATGGTTCACCTGGGCATATACATCCTCGATATAAATGCCCGTTCCGATGACCCAGTCCCAGGGGGCAAACAATCTTACATACGATTTTTTGGGATACATCTCTTCAGTGACACCGTCTGTGGTGAGCCTGTGCCACTGGTACTCCACGAACCCGCTTCCGTTTTTCCGCGCCACTTCCAAAAATACCCGGAAAACATGCCGTTTTTCCTTGTCAAAATGCTCTTTCGGGCCATCCATGCCAAGCTGCATGCTCACGGCGGTCTTGTAGGAAGCATCGTCCATGATGCGGCCTTCAAGTTCCGGCATGGCCGGGTGCATTACGATTCTGGGATAGGGCCTGGTAGTATCGTTTATCCAGATATAACCGTTGTCAGAAAAACGCATGGAACGGATACGCTCAATGGCCGCCTGCCTGGCCCGGGCCTCTTTTATTTCCCCGTTTTCCGCGCGCGCATGATAGTTTTCAACCATGCTGAATACCGAATCCACCAGGTTTTTGGCCGCCATTTCCCGGGAGTCAAACAAAGCTTCCTGCATAACAGGAAAAATAAAGGCAAACAGGAAAATCAGAAACAAAACGATGATGCCCAGGGCAATGGACAGGATCCTTACGGCGGTCTTTTCCAAAAGATGCCCGGAAAACTTCATTTGTTTCCTCACTCATCGTCGGGCGGGGCTGCTTCCTCGGGCTCTATATGGACCTATGTGTCAAGCACATCCGATCCCTCGCGAAACAGCAGTTTTTTAAACGATCTGTTTATCTGCTCGCAAACCTCCGGAGGCGCGCCCTGGTCCACGAAATCCCTGAATCCGGACAGTATTATCCCTATGGCCGCATAGCAGATAAGTATTGCCACGAAAAACGCCGCCACGTGATCGAGCAGTAGAATAGGAACTTGCTTTTGATATTCCAATGTATAACAAGATTTGAGTTGTGCGTAAAGTGCTTTCCACCACGTGCTATTGTATGCAGGTAAAAGATGGGTGTTGACAGGAATGAAACGATGGGAAAATTGAGGCGGCTTATTCGAAAATTGAAGCACTAAGCCGTGTATTTTATCTTTTTTAACGGCACTTATCCGGTTTATGCCGCGCGCCCATTTCTGATTTCATTGCACCCAATGATTGTCAAAAGGGATTTGGGCATATTGGTCATCATAAATCAATTCGGCGACACAGGCTTTCAGGTAGGCGCATCATACTTTCCATGCGCACCGGGAGAGTTTGGTCAGTAGACGGCGATGAAACATGAAATAAATCCGAAGCCGTTTGGGGATACTAAAGACCCATTGCCGGTGGGGGACATGTTTAAGCACTTCTTCACATAGCCATTGGCCAAATTCGACAACCCTTTTCTGATGACAGGATGGGCAGAATTGACTTTGATAGTGTTCTTCCCAAATCATTTCAACGCCTTGCCGCGCAGGGGCTCGCTGTCGCCGTTATGATAGGGCCAGGCCGTGTCCAGATAGTTAACGCAGTTGTCTATGGCGTAGCGAATCTGGGAGATGACCCGCGGCTCGTCTATACTGCCGTCTGCCACAGGCAGACGCATGCACCCAAATCCGAGTATGGGAAGCTGATCTCCGTTTTTGGGCATGGTTCTGTAGTGCATGATAATCCTCCTTACTCCATATTTGTCTCGTCTTTATGTATCTATAGTGATCAGATCATATGTCTGGCTGCCAAGCCCGAGACTTTCCGCGTGATCGAGGGTATGCGTGCCGTTTCTGGACTCTATGCGTTTTCGCAAAGCCGCGCTTTTGCTTTTATCAGCGGAATAAACCAGATCAACACAGGCCTTGTCCAGGGCGACCGGGTCGGTGGATGCAAGAATGCCGATGTCCTCCAGTTCCGGCGGGGCAGGATCGTTGTTGCAGTCGCAGTCAACGGAGAGGTTATTCATCAGGTTGATATACACAAGATTGCCTCTCCTTTCGTTCATGACAGAACCGGCTGCTTCGGCCATGGATTCCAGGAACAGATCCTGTTCGGTCTCGAAGCAGAGCTCGAAATTGTCACGGCTTCTGGTCGCCCCGGCGGTATGAATCCACATCTTCCCCTCCCCGGAGGCAATGCCGATCGACATGTTCTTGATCGCACCGCCGAAACCGCCCATGGCGTGGCCCTTGAAATGGGAAAGGATCAGGAAGGAATCGTAGTTCGCAAAATGGGAACCCACGAAATTTTCCTTGATGTTCCGGCTGACGGCGGGACATCGCAGGCTGATGGAGCCCTCTTCGTCCATGACGTCCACGGGTGCGATGGCGGTAAATCCGTGATGCCTGAGGGTCATCATATGCTCTTCCGTGGTGAAGCGCTTGCCGGGATAAGCCGTGTTGCACTCCACAATGGTGCCGTCCACGGACTGGACAAGATCCTTGATTAGATCCGGTGCCGGAAAGTTAATCCCGCCGGGTTCTCCGGAATGAAGCTTAACCCCCACTTTCCCGGGCAATCGACGTTCCTGCATTACCCGGGAGTATATTCCGGACAACCCGTTTGGGCTGATATCCCTGGTGAAGAAAACCTGCGCATTCTTCTGATCGCCCGCAAAAGCCCTGTGGCCGCTGACCGCAAGGGTGCCAACGAAAAACGCACTGCTTTTCAGGAAATTGCGCCGGGTAATGAAATTGTCCATTTTTGCCTCCTGATGCATAATGGGGAAGTTCAGGATTATCTTGTCTCTCTGCTTTGATTGGTTGACTCGTTTTGAACCGATCATATCTTCCGGCAGGCAGATGGGAAATACCTGATTCTCCCAAAATATTGCCTGTTTCTGCATATAAAGTTATGCCTGGCAGCTTTAATACGGAAAAAGGTTGCACAAACTGGTGTGTTAAAAAGAAGGGCGACTCTATTCAGCAGACTGATTTTCCCAAAACGCAATCGCGTGGTCTATCCACCCTTCGGCGTCCGTACCAACGCCCAGTCCAAAACCGTGACCCGCATTCTTATCCGTGTAAAACTCGTAGAATATGGTTTTGCCGTCGTTGACTTCGTCAATCATGTGTTCAATGCGGCCACGACGACATCAGGCGCCACATGGTTGAGGCCATCATCTTGAGACTCCTTTTCCATTAACGGGCAACGACTTCACTTGTGAGTTTCCCTGCCGTACGGAGGCGGAGGCCGAAAGGGCGCTGTTTCCTGATCGACAGTTTTTCATTTTTATCTCGCTTTATTAAAGATTTTTTCCAAAGAAATGTTTAAGTTTACTCATAGCTTGATTCACATATTGCGGCTTCCAGTACGTTTGAATATGAGTCGCGCCTTCGATGAGGAACAACTCCTTGTCCTTTGCATTGACGGCCTTTTCGAAAGCCTTTTCAGTCATATAGAGCGAACCGGCTTCGCTTCCCGCCATCATTAACAATGGCTGGTTGATCAAATCCATATTGCTCGCCGCATCAAAACGCATCAAGGCGAGCAAACTGCTCATTGTGTATCTGAAGGTGGAATTCGGATGGGCGTGCGTTTTTCCGTAATATATGTAGCCCTCACGATAGAGATCAAACGGCAGATTGGCTATTTGCTCGGCAGTCAGCTGAGTATCCGCGGCATAGATGATTTCACCCCCGGCCGCTTCTTGTGCTCTGGCATCAGAGGCTTTTTTTAAACGTTCTTGTATGGTGGATAGTTGAGAATCCCTATAACCATTACGTCTTACCAAACCAGAGTCAAACATGCTCAAAGTGGCAATTGCCCTGAAGCGTTTGTCGGTTTGTGCTGCTTTCAATGCATAACCACCACCGCCGCAGATACCGAGCAAACCCAAACGGTCGGCATCAACTCCGGGATATTGAGTGATGAAGTCCGCCATGCCATGAATATCTTCAATCCGGTTTGCAGGTTTATCCACATTGCGGGGCGTACCGCCGCTGGCCCCCTGATACGCGGCATCGGCAGCGACTGTGATGTATCCCTGTTCCGCCAGTCGTTGAGCGTATAATCCGGCGACCTGCTCTTTCACCCCACCATTTGGATGTGCGACTGCCATTGCCGGATATTTTTTATCCGGATCATAGTTCGCAGGCGTATAAACGTTGGCAGAAATATCCAGGCCATTGAGTTTATAGGTAGCAGGATGAATATTTACCTTTCCTTTGACATTTTCGGTAATCGCACCGTCATAAACCAATGTAAACGGGTTTTCCTTATAGTCTCCCGCCAGTGCAGTTCCTGATAGAAAACTAATGATTACGGTTAGTAATGTCGCATTGAAAAATTTAGATTTCATTTTGTATTCCTTTGGATAAAAACATTTTACTTTTGCTTGTTAAAATCTGGTGGACTTCAGTGCAATTTCACCGAACCACACTTTTTCTATAGTTTGCTATTTGCCTATTCAGCAACATCCTCTGATTCCGAAATCGAGGCTTCATACTGTTCATCGCTTACCTTTTCCATCCACTCCACAGACGGGCCGTCCCGTTGTTCAACAATGGCGATATGGGCCATGGGAGTGTCCGGGGTCGCGCCATGCCAGTGTTTCTGATACGGGGGAATCCAGACCACATCCCCTTTGCCGATCTTCTGAGCCGGATCACCCCGGCGCTGGACAAGGCCCGTGCCCGAGGTAACGATTAAAAGCTGCCCCAGGGTGTGGGAGTGCCAGGCTGTTCGCGAACCGGGGTCGAACACGACGTTCGCTCCGTAAAAATGGGACGGATCCTGCGCCTCGAATCGGGTATCTATACGCACGGAACCCGTGAATTTGTCGTCCGGGCCTTGGGTGGGGGGCAGGGATGCGGCAGGCGTAACGACGATTTTCTGTGAATTCGTCCCGGCCCGTTCCTTGCCCTGCACGTCACCCAGAATCCTGTTCGCCCTCTCAGCAATTTCAGCACCGACGTTGTCGTTTAGAACGGTAATAAAATCTTTGAGCTGCGAATCAGAGTAGCCCATACGCATGGCGATATTAAGATGCCCTTTCAGTTGTGCTTCAGTTCCGGTCATGGCTGCCAGAGTGCTGATTGTCACAAGTTCTCGTTGCTTATGGCTTAAAATATCACGGACAAAAATATCGGCAAAAAGGTGCTCGACTAAAAACTTGTCAATGATCGGCGTAAAGACAGGGTAGCCGCTCTTACGGTTCGATATATCTCTTCCGACAAGATTGTTTCTGACTTTATGACCATAAGCATTTTTGTCAAAATCATCAGGCAAAGGGGTTGCTTCCCGACCTGTTTCATCCGTTATCCCCTTTGCTTTGCGGTCATCCATAACAGATTTGAAGGCGTTTATGGCATTCAGTGCACGGGGGAATCCGGCGTAAGCGTAAATATGTACGAGAACTTCCTTGATCTCGTTGACGGTCAGGCCGGCGTCCAGGCCCTGGTTCAGGGCGGGTTTCAGTTGATCCATTTGTCCTGTTGCTGTAAAGGCGGCAATTGGAACAATGGCTTTCTGCATTGCGTTCAATCCGTCGTTTTTCCCTGCATCGGCCTCAACAACGGTCACAATGCTGAAGACCGCGATAAAGAGACCTGCCAGCATGGTGGTAAATGTTTTGTTCATATAATTCTCCTATTATTTCAGTAGGATGGCTTGCTGAAGGTTGTCTCTGATCGCCAAGGCTTCAGCGCCCGGTCATCTTCTCGAGCTGTTCCGGGTATCGAGCGCCCTGGACCTCTATCTTTGCCGCAGCGTCCTCAATATCTGCAAGATCCTCGGCTGTCAGCTCAACTGCGGCAGCCCCGATGTTTTCCTCGAGGCGGTGCGGCTTGGTGGTGCCCGGGATCGGCACGATCCAAGGCTTTTTGGCCAGCAGCCAGGCAATCGCGATCTGCGCCGGCGTGGCATTCTTCTGTCCGGCGATCCGCTTTA
>JAIPDT010000040.1 GCA_021737545.1 Desulfobacteraceae bacterium | reverse complement strand
TTCGTAAAAAGTCCAATATCTGCGTTGCGCTGCATATCTCCGGAATTTCACGTACGATTAAGTACGCTGCATTCCTCGATATTTGCGCGCCTTGATCTTGAACTTTTTACTTTGCCATCTAAAAATTGACTTTTTACGAAACTGTCAAAATTAGACACTCTAAAAAGCTTGTCTGTGATTAAACTGATTCATCGCTTCAGCCAAACCTTTTCGGATAATTGTGAGCACGGCATCCTCTGCAACCTGCAAAACCTCGGCAAAAAGTTTTTTTTCTTCCGCGGTAAACCTGCCGAGCACGTAATCCGTGGTAGCAGTCGGCGGCTCCGGGCGTCCGACGCCGATGCGAAGCCTGGGAAAGTCGCCGGACCCGAAGGCTTCCATGATCGATTTAATTCCGTTGTGCCCTCCGTGACCTCCTTTCTCTTTAATTTTTATCCGTCCTTTTTCTATATCAATGTCATCGTGTATAACCAGTATATATTCAATCGGAATGTTAAAATATCCCGCCAGCTGGCGAAGGGGCGGCCCGCTGAGGTTCATGTAGGCCCCGGGCTTGGCCACAATAATTTGGCTCCCCGCGTACTCGCCTTTTCCGAAGTGGGCTTTGAATTTTTTCTGATCAATCGCAATGCGGCAATGCTCTGCCACCCCTTCTGCAGCCGTAAAACCTGCATTATGCCTGGTGAACCCGTATTTTTTCCCCGGATTGCCCAGGCCGGCGATAAGCCACCTGGAAACATCCATCACTCTTCCGCAGATTCGGATTCTTCACTTTCAGCACCCTCCTCGCCTTCTTCTGTCTCTTCTTCTCCGGCTTCTTCTTCAGGTGCTTCCATCTTGGGGCTTACCACTGTAAGGATCGTGAAATCCGCCTCGTACGGGACCTCAACGCCTTCGCCGGGCTGGACTTCACTTACATGGACAGAGTCGCCTACATCAAGGTTCGTGATATCTATTTCAATCTGTTCGGGAATGTTTGCCGGCAGGCAGTTTACTTCTAGTTCGCGCCGGATAATCTGCAGAATACCGCCTTCTTCAACACCTTTGGATATACCGGTGGTGACAATCGGTACCATGGTGGAGAGTTTTTCATCCATCTTAACTTCGTGGAAGTCTATATGGAGGTAGTGTTCTTTTACAGGATCGCGCTGAAATTCCTTGATCATAACGGTACGCTGTTTCGTGCCTCCGGCTTCGACGGCGAGGTTAATCAGGCCCCGGCTGAACTGCGGATCATTGAACATTCTTTCCAGTTCCTGGATGCTTACCGACAACTTCTGAGTGTCGATACCCGAGCCGTACAGAACCGCCGGGATGCGGCCTGACCGCCGCAGGGCCCGGGCGGGGCCTTTGCCTGTCTCGCGGCGGCTTTGTGCGTTTAGTTTAACGATATCCAAGTCTTATCCTCCAGTATATTTTTGGTAATTATTGGTCAAATGAATAAAGATGTAACCGAATCGCCTGTATGGCTTCTGTATATCGCCTCTCCGAAGAGGCGGGCGATGCTTAAAACGACAATTTTTTCGCAGGTTTTGGGTTTTCCCATAAGAGGTACCGTATCCGTGACTACCAGGGACTTGATGGCGGAATCATTTATACGTTCCACTGCGGGACCGGAGAGGACCGGATGCGTGCAGCAGGCATGGACCTCCCTGGCCCCACCGGCCTCGATTGCGTTTGCCGCCTCTGTCAGGGTACCCGCCGTATCAACCATGTCATCGAGAATGATTGCCTTTTTCCCTTTTACATCGCCTATTACCGCCATGGCCTTGGCCTGGTTGGGAGACGAACGCCGTTTGTCAATAATGGCAAGCCCCGCGTTAAGCCGTTTGGCAAAGGCCCGGGCTCGTTCGACCCCTCCGGCATCCGGGGAGATAATCACCAGATCATCTGATAGGTTCTTTTTCATGTAATCGATTAAGACCGGGGCTGCAAACAGGTTGTCCACGGGTATATCAAAAAAACCCTGAATCTGGCCGGCGTGCAGGTCCATGGTAATCACCCGGTTGGCCCCGGCAGTGGTCAAAAGCTCCGCCACTAGTTTTGCGCTGATCGGTACTCTGGGTGCAACCTTTTTGTCCTGTCTTGCATAGCCGAAGTAGGGTATTACCGCTGTTATCCGCTTGGCGGAGGAGCGTTTGAAAGCATCAATCATCAGCAGTAATTCGACCAGGTTGTCGTTTACCGGATGACAGGTGGACTGGATAACAAATACATCCTTAGCCCGGACATTGTCGTCGATTTCGATCTGGACTTCACCGTCGCTGAAGCGCTCGACCTTGGCGCGGCCCAGGGAACTGTTCAGTTGTGTACAGATGGCCTCCGAAAGCTCCGGATTTGATGAACCTGCAAAAACAATATATCCGTTGTTGTCCACTTCCATTCTCTCCTCGTGGAGTTTGGGGTTAATGGTGTAACCGGCCCTGCTTTGGCTGGGGCGGGAGGATTCGAACCTCCGAATGCAGGAACCAAAATCCTGTGTCTTACCGCTTGACGACGCCCCAGCAATCTTTTGTCCTGTGAGCCCGCGGCAGAAACACGGCGCTATGTCAGCAGCCGTGTATTAAAGACCCGCCACCGGCGGCGACCGGATAATTCGAAAAATGCGTTTTCAGCGATACTCGTTTTCGCAAACACTCCGAAAACCGAGGACCCGCTTCCGCTCATCAAAGCCCCGTCAGCACCGCATGAAAGCAGGGCCTCCTTTGCCTCCCTGATTTCCGGGCGAAATTCCATAGCGGCAGGTTCAAGAACATTAAACAGCTGCTTTGATATATTTGCGGTCCACCCCTGTTTAAAAGTAGACTTTTTATTTATTTTTTCGGTTTTTGTCAATGCCAAATTCAACTTTTTGTACACTGCAGCAGTAGAGAGAGGGCGGCCAGGATATATTACGACAATCGGAAGGCACGGCAGTCCGTAAAAAGCCGAAAGTTTTTCTCCTATGCCGGTGGCCACAGCCGGGGCGCCGAAGATAAAAAACGGAACATCCGCGCCCAGTGAGCGTCCCAGTTCCATTAGCCTGTCCCTGGAAAGCGGCCCGTGGTAATATCTGTTCAGGCCGTAAAGTACGGCGGCCGCATTGCTGCTGCCGCCTCCGAGTCCCGCTCCCACAGGTATCCTTTTTTCAATTTCAATGGCAAGGCCCGGGACCGCTAATCGCGTCTCGGCAAAGAACGCCTCGGCTGCTAGAAAAGCCAGGTTGCCATGGTCAGCCGGCACCTCGGGGTTGCTGCATGAAACCGAAATTCCGAACGCCGAATCAGAAACGTCGAATGAAAACCGGACGGTATCATGGATCCCGATGCAGCACATCAGGGAAACCAGCTCATGATATCCGTCCGGTCGCCGGCCGGTTACGTCCAGGTAAAGATTGATCTTTGCATGCGCGTAAAGTTGCACTTATTTCTTCATTTTTATAATTATGATGCCTTGACGCGCTCTTAAGGTGTAAAAGTACAACATCTCGCCGTCTTTGACGGCATTAATGACTTGCTGAAAGTCCTGTACCGAACTTATAGGTTTGTGGTTGATTTCCCTGATAATGTCGCCCCGCTTTAATCCGGCCTCGTCTGCCTTGCTCTCGGGGTTAACGCCGCTTACTATCACGCCCTGTGCGTCTTCCAGATTATATTGTCGCGCAATTTCGGGTGTGATATTCACCACATCCATTCCGAGGGAGGCTTTTTCCGTTTCTCCGGGTTGCTGTTGGCGGTCGGCCAGTTTCTCCTCTTCCCGCTTGGTCAGGGTTACAGTAACGTTTTTTGTCTCGCCGTCGCGGACGAACTTGATCTTCACCTTTTCCCCGGGCTGTATGGCTGCAATTAACTTTGAGAGCTGCCGCGGAGAATCCACCGGTTTGCCGTTTATGGCCATTATGACGTCGTTGGGCTTCAGTCCCGCCTTTTCTGCGGGATCGCCTTCAAAGACCCGGCTTATGAGAACGCCTTTGTCAACGTTGTAATATTCTTTGAGTTCATCATTTAGCTCCTGGATGGCTACGCCGAGCCATCCCCGGGTCACCTCCCCGCTTTGTTTGAGCTGGGAGATGATATCTTTTGCCAGATTCGACGGAATCGCAAATCCGATGCCTTCGCCAGAGGCTACAATGGCGGTGTTGATGCCGATAACCTCGCCTTGCATGTTAATAAGCGGCCCCCCGCTGTTTCCCGGATTAATGGACGCGTCGGTCTGGATAAAGTCATCATAGGGGCCTGCGCCGATCACGCGCCCCTTGGCGCTTATGATTCCGGCTGTGACCGTATGATCGAGTCCGAAAGGATTGCCTATGGCAAGGATCCATTCACCGATTTTTATTTTACTTGAATCTCCGAGTGAAAGTGTCGGCAAATTCTCATCCGGCTTGATTTTGATCAATGCAAGGTCTGTGCTCGGGTCCGAGCCTATGATCTCGGCCTCGTATTCCTTCCCGTTTTTAAGCTTGACCTGGATTTCATCCGCATTTTCAATTACATGATTATTTGTAACTATATGACCCTGCTCGTCGAGTATGAATCCGGATCCCAGGCTTCTGCGTTTAAACTCCCTGGGTCCCTGCTGACCGAAAAAACGTTCAAAGAAATCCTCAAAAGGCCTTTGCTGCTGTCCCGGGCCGCCCGGTCCGAAAAAATGCCTGAAAACCTGGCCTTCGCCTTCGACGGTTTTTACGGTCCTGATGTTGACCACCGCAGGCCCGGCCTTTCCTGCGAGGCTGGTAAAATTTTGGGGCACCATTCGGGTTTGTTCCGAAGTGCCTGCCGCGGATGCGGTATGAATAAACGGTATAATAAACATGCCCGTGATAAGAATACCAAAGGCGGCGATAATCAAACTCAGTCGACCGACTGGTCTGCGGTAAAATTTCATGGCTGTATTGCCTCCTTGCGCTTCCTGGGTTAAAGCAAAGCGATTAAATAGTGCCTGAACGAAAACCGTCTTTTTTGCCAATATCTGTGTCAGGCTCAAATTTTAATCCTCAGAATACTTCGAGTATGCCTGCGGTTAAAATTTTCGCCTTCCTTGATCTTGACGAAAAATCCTGGTTTTCGTTCGGGCACTAAATAAAAGATTATTTTCCTCCGGTTTCCTTTACATATAATAACCGTAATTCATAAAGGACATTTGTCAATAACCGCTGTTCCTCGTGTGTAAGGTTGCCCCGGGTTTTTTCCTCCAGCATGGCGATAACGTCAATGGTCTGTTTTGCCACCGGCAGGTTTTTGGCAGTGGCTCCGGTGGAGGGATCGGCATGCTGGCCGAGGTGTACAAGCGCGGAAGAATTAAGAGATAAAATAAAGGTCGTGAAATTTATTTCCGGCATTACATATTCGGAACTGCCGATCTGATTTTTATCCGTACCGTCCTGGGCCATTTTTGTTTTACCTCCTTTATAATTCCAGAGTGTTGACCGATTCCACCTTGGGCAGGCCCCGCAATGCTTCTGCCACATTGTCGGGTATGGGGGTATCTGTGCGAAGCAGGATTATGTTGTGCTCGCCGTCTACTTCCTGGCCGACCTGCATCCTGGATATATTTATGTTGTGTTCGCCAAGGGCCATCCCTATGCTTCCGATGGCTCCCGGCTCATCCCGGTTATGGATCAGCGCCAGGTATCCCTGGGGAATAATTTCTATTCTGAAGTCGTCGAGTCTGACAATGCGGGGATCGCTTTTGCCGAATACGGTACCGGCCACCATTGAGGTTTTTTCCGTGCCGATGACCTTTGTGGAGATTAAGTGAAGAAATTCGGTTGCTTCGGCGGCATTTGATTCGGTGACCCTGATCCCCAGTTCCTTGGCCAGATAGTGGGCGTTTACTGCATTTACCTCGTCGCCCAGGCGGGGTGCGAGGAGCCCTTTTATAAAAGCCGAAGTCACCGGCATCAGGTCGTAGCCGAAAAAATCCCCGTTGTACTGGATGTTGATTTCCCTGAATTGCCCCGTGAGAAACTGAGCCTGCAGACGTCCCATTTTTTCTGCAAGCTCGATAAACGGACCGAGCTGTTCAATAGCCCTGCCCGAGATCGAGGCAACATTTACCGAGTTTACCAGGTTGTTGTTTTTGAGATATTCTATGATCTGCTCGGCCACGGCAACGGCCACGTTGGTCTGGGCCTCGTAGGTGGAAGCTCCCAGATGGGGGGTGGCTACCAGGTTTTCAAGCCCGAACAGGGAAAAATCCTCAGGAGGAGGTTCTTTGGAGAATACGTCAAGCGCGGCTCCGGCCACTTTCCCGCTGTTAATAGCCTCGTAGAGTGCATCTTCATCCACTATGCCGCCCCGGGCGCAGTTGACTATCATCACCCCGTCCTTCATTTTCGAAATAGCTTCCCTGTTGATCATGCCGGTTGTTTCTTTGCTTTTAGGTACATGTACGGAAATATAATCGGAGTCGGAGTAGAGTTTTTCAAGGCTTACACATTCAAACCCTTGTTTTTCAATGGCCTCCGGCTGAACAACCGGGTCGTAGACCTTTACCCGCATTTTCAGCCCCCGGGCCCGGTCTGCGACCACGGATCCGATCTTGCCCAAACCGATCACGCCGAGGGTCTTGTCGTAGATTTCCCGGCCCATGAGCTTTTTTTTCTCCCAGCGTCCCGCCTTTAGAGAGGCGGTACCCTGAGGGATGTTTCTGGTCAAAGAAAGCATAAGGGCCAGGGTGTGCTCCGCGGTGGTAATCACATTTCCGCCGGGGGTGTTCATGACAACCACTCCCTTGCGGGTGGCCGCTTTAATATCGACATTGTCCAGGCCGATTCCCGCGCGCCCCACCACCCTGAGGTTTTCAGCGGCTTCGAGCAGATCCGCTGTTACCCGGGTGGCGCTGCGGATTACAAGGGCATGATAGGGAAATATAATGGATTTGAGTTCCTCGGGTGAAAGACCGGTTTTGACATCCACTTCGAACCCCGCGGTTTCCAAAGTCCGAATTCCGGCCTCGCCCAGATTGTCACTTACAAGAACCTTCATTTTAAACCTCCAGGGTTCTGCTTATAATTTCATTTGTATCAGGTCTGCACTTATTGAAATGCAATACAATTCTCGTTTTTTTTGATTTCCGAAATTGTGCTTTCCACCATTTTGCGGATCTCTTCTCTTCTTGCCGGTGACAGCGCCTCAAACCTCATCACAAGGGCGGGCTGGGTATTAGATGCCCGCACCAGCCCCCATCCGTCTTCAAAAACTATTCTTACTCCGTCAATATCAATTACTTCGTATTTTTTCGACAAAATTTTTCTGGCCTTTTCCACCACCCGGAATTTTACTTCGTCAGGGCATTCCACCCGGATTTCCGGCGTGCTGTGCGTATCCGGGACGCCTTCGAGCAGATTGTCGATGGTGCTGCCTGTTGCGGAAAGGATCTCAAGCAGACGGCAGGAAGAATAAATTGCATCATCGAATCCGAAATACCGGTCTGCAAAAAACATGTGCCCGCTCATCTCACCGGCCAGCGCCGCCTGTTCCTGCTTCATCTTTTCCTTGATCAGCGAGTGGCCCGTTTTCCACATGATGGCTTGTCCGCCGCGCTTTTCTATATCGTCATACATGGTCTTGGAGCATTTGACCTCGGATATAAAGACGGAGCCTGGCTTTCTGCTCAAAATTTCCCGGGCGAATATTATCATCAGCTGATCGCCGTATATTACTTTTCCATTGTGATCAACGATCCCTATACGGTCTCCGTCCCCGTCGTATCCGATTCCCACATCAAGGTTTTTTTCCCTTACCAGAGCTATAAGATCCTCCAGATTGCAGATTACCGTTGGATCGGCCTCGTGATTGGGAAACCGGCCGTCCGGTTCGCAGTATATGTCATGGACCTCGCAGCCCAGGCTTTTGAGCAGGGACACGGCCACCACTCCCGCGGTTCCGTTGCCTGCATCAATTCCCACGCGGACGGGGCGGTCTATGGTAATATTGTTTTTTATGTAATTGAAATACGGGGCAACAGCATCGGCATCAGAGATGTTTGCCGGGCCTTCTGCAAACTCACCCTTTTCAGCGATTTCCCGGATTTTTTGTAGCTGATCGCCGTGGACTGAGTCGGTACCCAGGCAGATTTTAAAACCGTTGTATTCTGGTGGATTATGGCTTGCCGTGACCATAACGCCTCCGTCTGTGTTTAAGTGCCGGATGGAAAAATAAAGCACAGGCGTGGGACACATCCCGATATTTAAAATCTCGCAGCCGGTCTCAGCCAGGCCCTGCATCAGGGTTTCGGCATATCTCTCCGAGGTAAGCCGGCAGTCGTAGCCTAGTGCGAGCTTTGTACACCCTTCTTGTCTCATGTAAGTACCTATGGCTTTTGCCAGCGTATAGACCTCTTTATCCGTGATGTCTTTATCTGCAATTCCACGTATATCGTATTCCCTGAAAATTGCCGGATTCACCTCAGTTTTTCCTCCCTGTTTTTTACCGGATTTTTTGCCAATCAGCCAATATCACTTATCACCGCCTTATCCCTTAATCGCCGCAATCGGTCTTAATTTTGCCACCTTTTTTGAGATCCCGGACCCGTCTACCACGTCCACCACTTCCGTGACATCCTTGTAGGCATCAGGCATTTCCTCTGCCATGGTTCCTTTGCCCGAGGCACGGATTAGTATGCCTTTTTTCTCGAGCTCCTGCTGAAGGGACCTGCCTTTTGCCGCCTTTTTGGCCGCCTTGCGGCTCATTACGCGTCCCGCACCGTGGCAGGTGGAGCCGAAGGTCTCGTCCATTGCCTGTTGTGTGCCGACCAGTACATAGGAAGCCGTACCCATGTCGCCGGGGATAAGTATGGGCTGGCCCACTTTCCGGTAGGTGTCGCTTAGCCCCGGATGTCCGGGGGCAAATGCCCGGGTGGCGCCTTTGCGGTGGACGCAGACGTTTTGTTCTCTTCCTTCCAGAGTGTGGGCTTCAATCTTGGCGATGTTGTGGCATACGTCATATACAAGGCGCATCGAAAGATCGCGGGGGCTTATTCCAAGCGCGCTCATAAAAGCGTCTCCAGCAAGGTGCATTAGAATCTGCCGGTTGGCCCAGGCAAAATTGGCGGCACACGCCATTGCTCGGTAGTATGCCTTTCCTTCGGCGGAATTAATCGGCATGCAGGCAAGCTGGCGGTCAGGGAGATTTATGCCCGTCTGATGAACCTTTTTTGTCATGGCGGCCAGGAAATCGTCACAGATCTGATGGCCCAGGCCTCTTGATCCGGTATGGATAAGCAGGGTCACCTGTCCCGCCTTCAACCCGAATGCGTCTGCGGCACCGGGATCATAGATCGTGTCCACCACCCCGATTTCTATGAAGTGGTTTCCGGAGCCCAGGGTCCCGAGCTGTTTTCTGCCCCGCTCCAGGGCCCTGTTGCTTACCGCTGAGGGGTCGGCCTCTGACATGCAGCCGCCGTCTTCGGTCCGCTCGGCATCCGAAGGTTCGCCGTAACCCCGGGAGATCGCCCAGGGGCCGCCCTGTTTGAGAACTTTTTTGAGCTTGGCATCCGAGAGCTTAAGCGGCCCGGTAGATCCCACTCCGGAAGGGATATCCCGCTGCAGGACCACCGCCAGATGTTCGAGTTTCGGTCGGACCTCTGATTCGAAAAGTCCTGTTGCGGCCAGCCTTACTCCGCAGTTGATATCATATCCCACACCACCGGGTGAAATTATTCCGGTGTCAATATCAAAGGCCGCCACCCCGCCTATGGGAAAACCATATCCCCAGTGAATATCGGGCATGGCCATGGCTCTGCCTACAATGCCCGGAAGCTGGGCCACGTTTGTCAATTGCCTGAATGTCTCATCTTTTTTTACCGCCCCGATCAGAGCGCTGCTTGAATAGATCCGGGCGTCTACGTTCATGGCCCCGCTTTTTTTTATTTCCCATCGGTAATCGTCTATTCTTGTGAGTTCCATGAGAAACTCCCGTGTTTCTATACGTCGAATATTATCGCAGCCTTCCACCAGCCTTCTGATCGGTCTGCCCGGGCGCCGTGATAGGTAACCGCCTTTATGTCTGTATAAATGACGTGGTTTTCAGGGTCAAAAGGCTGGACAAAAACCTCGGCCGAAAGTTTGGTTTCGTTAATGTCGAGTATCCTTGTAAACTGGATCAGGTACTGATCAATGTTCCACAGCAAAAGAAGCTCTCTTAGCCAGTTGACAAGCAGATCGGTCAGGTCCATGCCTTCTATCTGAAGATGCCGGGTTTCGGTAAAAGACAAATGATCCGGGTCGGTAATAAGTTCGAACATGGCCCGGGCCGCTTCGGCGAACAGCTCTTCAAGCCTTAAAGCCCATACCCGAATGCCTGTATCAGCCGTGTGATCGATGACCTCGTATGGCATCAGCTGCTTTTCCAGACGATTTTTCCAGTGTTTTGAGTATGGTATCCTCCCATGGCCCCGAGTTTTTCGCCAAAGGCTTCGGAACGGATCACCTCCAGCAGCAGTTTTATTCTGTCGGTGTGAAAAAACGCCTCCGGGATGACAAGGTCATAGGATTCCGTTGTCACCGGAACGAAGTCCAGGCCCAGAGCCTTTGCCGCCGCAAGGATGCCCATGCCCGCATCAGCGCTTTGCCCCAGTACGGCAGCTGCAACTGCCATGTGGGTGTATTCTTCTTTTTCATAGCCGCTGATGGAGTCCGGATCAATACCGGAGCGCCTAAGATGATAGTCCAGCAAAACCCTTGTACCCGAGCCTCCCTGGCGGTTTATAAAGAGTATGTCTTCTTTTGCCAGGTCGTGTATCCCTGAGAGGTTTTTCGGGTTTCCGGCCGTGGTGATCAGGCCCTGCTCACGTTCTGCAAGCCGCACCAGACGTACCGGAGTATCGGGCAGATATCTCCGGATATAAGAGATATTATATGAACCGTCGTTCTCATCGAGCAGGTGCGAGCCGGCAAAATGACACAGCCCGTTTTTGACCGCCATCAAACCGCCCATGGAGCCCACGTGGCTCGAAGACAGGGTGAATCTGCCGCTTTCCGCCCGGATCATGTCGGCTATAACATCCAGGGTGTTGTCGTGGCTGCCTACAGCCACGATTGTATTTTCCACCGAGTCGCGGGTTTTCAGCAGTCTGGCCGGGGTTTTTTCGTTTTCCCGGAGCCCCTCCTTCTCGGTGGGTATTCGTATAATGCCGTCTGCTTCCGTGAGACTGGTGATGGTGCCGGCTCCCCGGGGCAGCGGGGTGGCAACGACGCGCTGGCCCACCCTGCCGAGTTTTACCCTGATAAACTGTTCCATGCCCAGTTTGCCCGCGATTTTTTTTGTAGGCTCGACTTCGATCATTTCATGGTCAGGTTCGGGCTGACCAAGCATGGATGATATCAGAGGGACTGCGAACTGTTCAAAGGCCATTATTGCAGATACCGGATAACCCGGTATTCCGAAAGCAGGCTTCCCGTTTATTTCACCGATTACCGTGGGCTTGCCGGGCATCATGGCCACGCCGTGAACCATTACTCTGCCCACAGAGGCGATTACTTCCCTGGCAAAATCCTCGCTGCCCGCCGAAGACCCCCCCACGATCAGGATCATATCAAAATCTTCGGAATCCGCGGCTTTTTTCACTGCCTGCCGTATGAGTTCGGGGTCGTCGGGCAGAATATCGCGGTGAGTGTATTCGGCGCCGTATTTTTCAGCCATTTTGCCGAGCACGTGGGTATTGGATTCAATGACTTGTCCGGGTGCGAGTTCCTTTCCTACTTTTCTGTAATCCACCAGTTCGGGACCGGTGGGCAAAAACAGCAGGTTTGGTTTTTTAATGACCCTGACTTCCGAGATTCCGCCCGAGATAAGTGCGCCGATACAGTAAGGCGTGATGCGGTGATGACGGGGAAAAAGCAGTTCTGTTGAAACCATGTCTTCGCCCATGCGGCGCACGTTCTGCCAGGGAAACGACGGGGCTTCGATCCTGATCGTGTTTTCATCGGTGATCCCGATGTCCTCGATCATTATGACCGCATCAGTGTGCCGGGGCAGAACGTGGCCCGTATTGACAAACACGGCTTCCGTGCCGATTTCCAGGGTCTGCGGGTTTGCCTCGCTTGCACCGAAGGTGGTCTCAGCCTTTACTGCAGCGCCGTCCATTGCGGCGGAATGAAAACCGGGCGAGGAAAGTCTGGCATAAATCGGTCCGGACAGAACCCTGTTGACAGCATTCGTAACATCAACGGTTTCATCAGCGTTTTTAGGGCCGGTGTCAATTTCCTTGAAAAGAAGTTCTCTGGCCTCTTCCAGGGTTTTCATTTTCAGGTATATGTTGCGGGTACTGTTTATTTTGTTATGATCCATTTTTTTATTATTTTAAAAATTTAGATATTCGAATTTAGGATTTTTGATTTACCGCAGTGCAATTACCGATACTTGTTCCCCCTTTTCTATGCCTTCTGTGTTCATATCAATTTCGATCAGCCCGTCCGCTTCCACCATGGTCCGTATCAGGCCTGAGGGGCCGCGGACCGGTTCCGCATAATAGAGGCCGTTTTTTTCAAGAATACGGGTCCGGACGTAATCTGTGCGTCCGTGTACCGAAGGGATATTTCTGGTCAAAATCGCCGGTATCCGGTAATTTTTTTCAGAAAATAATGCATTTCCTCCGATATGTCCAATAAAGGGCGCTACTACTCTGTCAAAGACCACCATGGCAGATGCTATCTGACCTGGCAGGCCCCATATTGCCTTGTCCCGGGCTTTTGCAAGAATGGTGGGTTTTCCCGGCCGCACCGGAATTCCGTGGATCAGTACTTTGGAATCAGGCAGTGCGGCTATTACTTCCAACGTCAGGTCCCGGATTCCCACTGAACTGCCGCCGGAGATAAGTAACATGTCTGTTTCGTAAAGGGCGCGGCTGCAGATTTCCAGGAGATGCTCATAATTGTCTTCGGCTATTCCGTATGTTGCGGGCCGGGCTCCGGCCCTCAGTGTCCAGCCGAAAAGGGAATAAGTGTTTACATCACGGATTTGGCCGGGAGAAGGCTCCCGGTCGATTTCCACCAGTTCATCTCCGGTTGAAATGATTCCGATCAAAGGTTTTTTAAAGACCTTGACCCCTGTTTTGCCTATGGCTGCCAGCAGCCCCATTTCCTGGGGCCGGATAGTTGCGCCTGCCGCCAATACCTTCTGGCCGCCTGAGAAATCTTCATCCGCGGCGACTATGTTTGTGCCCGGGGCAACGCTTTTATATACCTCCAGCCCTGTTTCATCGAATTCCGCCGCGTGTTCAATCATTACCACCGCATCGGCTCCTTTGGGCAGCATTCCTCCTGTGGCAATTCGTGCGGCCTGGCCGGGGCCGATGTTTATGTTCGATGTGCAGCCCATGTCAACTCTGCCCGAAATGGTCAGGTAGGCGGGACCGGATTCGGACGCGCCGAAAGTGGAAGCCGCCCGAACGGCATAGCCGTCCATTGTGGCCCGGGCAAAACCGGGTACATCGATTCCGGATATGATATCTTCTGCCAGTATGCGACCGCAGGTCTCCTGCAGAGATACCGTTTCTTTGCCAACGGTTTTAAAACCGGGTATCAGTTCAAAGACCTCCTCCTGCGGAGTAACTGTAAAAAATTCCTTGGTCATGGAAAATATCCTGTTTTCAACTATAATTTATTCTGTTTCCGGCTGCTCGAGCAGTTCAGGGTGCATACGGCCTTCTGCGATCCGGGTGACCGGGCCGGTCATGGAAATGGAATAATCGTTTCCGATCCGGATATCGAGTTCCCCTCCCGGCATGTGAACAGTGATATCCCTGCTGCATAAATCGAGTCTGCGGGCCACAGCCGCGGCAGCCGAAGCGCTGGAACCCGAGGCAAGGGTATAGCCGGCACCGCGTTCCCAGATTTGCACAGCGATGTTTCCCTTGTCCATTATTTTAACAAACTGGACGTTGGTGCGGTTGGGAAAAAGGGGATGGGTTTCGATTCGGGGTCCCAGCCTGCGGGTCTGGTCGGCTGAGATTTCGGATTTTATGATTACGCAGTGGGGATTGCCGATGGTTGCGGCGCAGAATGTCAAGGTTTCGTCCCCGGCCTTAAGTGTTTCGTTGATCACTTCACGTTTTGCGCCTGAAACAGGAATTTGCGTGCTTTCAAAGCTTACATTCCCCATCTCTACGGATACGCTTCTGCCGGATTCCAGTACTCTTGCCGTAACCGTACCGCCCCTTGTGGCAATCAAAAAAGGCTCCTGCGAGACCCGCCCGCTATCGTAAAGATAGCGGGCGAAAATGCGGAGTCCGTTCCCGCTTTTTTCAGCCTCGCTGCCGTCCGGATTGAAAATGCGCAGCGCCGGGACACCGCTTTTGTCCGGCAGCGGGCCGAATAGGATCCCGTCGGATCCTATTCCGCAGTTTCGGTGGCATATGCGCCGGATGTATCCGCCTGTTATCTCTTCGGCGAATTCCTGCGGATCCAGTACTATATAATCGTTTCCAAGTCCGTGGTATTTATAAAAATTCATCCGCGCTTCCTTTTTACTTTACCATCTAAAAATTGACTTTTTACGAGACTGTCAATTCGGAGCGATTGTATGCCAATACTCCGTATGGGTGCAAACAAAAAAATGATCGCAGAAGAGACAGCGTGAAAATTAACCCGCCTCCTTTTCTGCGATCATAAAATCCTGTTTTACAAGAGGTTGTCGCCGTTTTCATCCAGTATTTTCCGGACTTCGGCGGCCAGGGTCCGGACTGAAAAAGGTTTCCGGACAAGGCGCATCCCGTCTTTTTCCACCCCGTGACGGCCTATAATATCCTCGGTATATCCGGACATATAGAGCACCTTTAGGTCCGGGTGTTTTTGAGCGGCTTTTTCGTAAAGTTCTTTGCCGTTTATCCCGGGCATGATCACATCTGTCAGCAGTAGATCCACTGTTTTATCTTGTGACTCCAATTCCGTGAGTGCCTCTTCGCCGTCTTTTGCAGAAAGTACCGTATAACCCTGCTGCTGAAGAAATGAACAGGCCAGATTCCGGACCTGCTCGTCGTCTTCCACTAAAAGGATGGTCTCAGTGCCTTTTATTCCAGTGGGGGGATTTTTTTCAGGTTCTTCCTCAATGCCCAACTCCCCGCCAACCGGCAGGTAAATCCTGAAAGCGGTTCCTTTCTCAGGTTCACTATTAACCAGGATATGGCCCTCATGCTGCTTTATGATCCCAAAGACAGTAGCAAGGCCCAGGCCAGTACCCCTTTCGCCTTTGGTGGAAAAAAATGGCTCAAAAATATTTTCGCGGGTCTTTTGATCCATCCCGCAACCCGTGTCGCTCACAGTCAGCATGGCGTATTGTCCCGGACTCAAATCAGGGAGCGTTGCGGAATCGGAGTCATCAAGTTCAGTTATTTCGGTCTCAATGGTCAGCACCCCGCCTTTGGGCATTGCGTCAGCGGCGTTGATTGCAAGGTTCATGAGCACCTGCTGGAGCTGGCCTGTATCCGCCATCACCGGGCGCATATGCTCGCAGGCTTTTATCCTTATCTCAATGTTTTCCGGTATGCTGCCCCGCAGCAGTTGTTCGAATCCGGAGACCGACTTGTTGATCTCCACCGGCGTAAATTCAAGAGGCTGTTTTCTGCCAAAGGCCAGCAGCCTTCGTACCAGGTCCCGGGCGCGGTATCCGGCCTGCAGGATTTCTTCCACCATTGCCCGGGAGTTGCCCCCTGTTTCCTGAGAGTCGAGCAGCAATTCGCTGTAGCCGATAATCGGGGAGAGCAGATTGTTTAAATCATGGGCCACTCCCCCTGCCAAACGTCCGATGGATTCGATTTTCCGGGTCTGGTTTAGCTGGTTTTGCAGGTGCTCGCGTTCTTTTTCAGCCTTTTTGTTTTCAGTGATATCCAGGTGTGTCCCGCAGGCGCGCAAAGGGTTGCCCGCCTCATCGCGTTCAATCACGCGGCCCTTGTTCAGCACCCAGATCCAATCGCCGGACCTGTGTTTTAAGCGGTGTTCCTTTTCATAACCGTCTGTCTCGCCGGAAAGGTGCCTGTTTAAAGCCTCCATGACTTCCGGCAGATCTTCGGGATGAATCAGTTGTTCCCACGTACTTACGTGAGGTTTTATCTGGTCTGTGCTGTAGCCCGGCATCCCGGCCCAGTGCTCATTAAACGTCACTTCTCCGGTGGCAATGTTCCAGTCCCAGGTGCCCAGGTCCGCCCCCTTTAATGCCAGGTCCATACGTTCCTCGCTTTCCGCGAGTTTTTTTCTCATCCGGTAGTCTTCTGTTACATCCCTGAAGACAAGAACCACGCCTAAAATCGTATCCCCGTGGTTTCGAATGGGTGCGGCCGAATCTGCAATCTGGCGTTTTGTACCGTCTCTGGCAATCAGTGTTGTATGATTTGCCAATCCTATGACATTGCCGGCTTCAAGCACCTTGTTGACGGGATTTGAAACCTGTTCTCCGTTCCGGGCATTGACAATATTGAAAATCTCAACAACCGGTTTGCCTAAAGCCTCCTGCTGTTTCCAGCCCGTAAGCTGTTCGGCCATTGGGTTCATGCGGCTGATCCGGCCCCCGCGGTCGGTGGCAATCACCCCGTCGCCGATGGAGTTCAGAGTAATCCGCAGGTTCTCTTCGCCTTGCTTCAAGTCCCGTGTATTTATCTGCTGGATATGAGCGTAAAATAAAAAAGCCCAGAACATTG
>JAIPDT010000003.1 GCA_021737545.1 Desulfobacteraceae bacterium | reverse complement strand
AGGTTTATGTATTGAGCAAGGATGAAGGCGGTCGTCATACGCCGTTTTTTTCCGGATATCGTCCTCAGTTTTATTTTCGTACCACGGATGTTACCGGTGTAGTAACCCTTCCCGGGGGAGTGGAGATGGTGATGCCCGGAGACAATGTAACGATTTCGGCCGAGCTGATAACCCCGATTGCCATGGAAGAGGGTCTGCGGTTTGCGGTACGTGAAGGCGGCCGCACTGTAGGCGCCGGCGTGGTAAGTGAAATCATAGAATAACGGAATTTATCGGGAGCAGATACTTGAAAGTCAAAGTGAATCTGGCATGCACGGAATGTAAGCGGCGGAATTATTCAACCACAAAGAACAAGCGTACCAAGCCCGACAGGCTTGAGTTTAAAAAATATTGCCGGTTCTGCCAAACGCATACCATGCATCGGGAGACAAAATAATTGAGTTTACGGCGAATTGAGGCCATGGGCAGGTAACTGCAGGCCAGTAGCTCTAACGGCAGAGCGTCGGACTCCAAATCCGGTGGTTGGGGGTTCAAATCCCTCCTGGCCTGCCAAAAAATCAACGGGAAGCTCAAAGGTTGGCACTTTATAATAAACGATATAACAGATTAAAGATCAACTTTGAGCTTTCGATATTTTAGGATCCGAAATGGCACGCATGCAGAAAAAAAAGCCGACCGAGAAAAAGAAGAAAAACAAGTCGGCCGAGGGTTCCGTTTCCGGCAGCGCAACTGGTAAACAGGCGGATACCGCCGGGGTGCCGGCGGGCTCATCTTCCGATATCGAGGCAAAACGCAAAAAGCAGAAATCTTCGTATTCCGGCACCGGCCGCGCAGGGGCGGAGCAGACCTTTGTTGTAAAACTTGTTAATCGGTATTTCGGCAACTGGATACAGTTTTTGCGTGAGGTCAAGGTCGAACTGGCACGGGTGACCTGGCCTTCTCGCAAGGAAACGGTCGGAACGACCGCTGTTGTCCTTGTGTTTGTCTTTATTATCGCGATATTTCTGGGTGCTGTCGATTTTGTGCTCTCCAGTCTGGTGCGGTTGATCCTGTAGATATAGATACAAAAGTGAAACAAGAGAGGTAAGGCGTGGCGCTGAAATGGTATATTATCCATGTTTATTCCGGTTTTGAAAACAAGGTGAAAACAAACCTTGAAGAGCGCATTGCCGCCTCAAACCATCCGGAAAAGTTCGGCGAGGTGATCGTCCCCACCGAGCAGGTAGTGGAGTTGGTGAAAGGAAAACGCAAGACCTCGAACCGGAAGTTTTACCCGGGCTATATTCTGATGAGCATGGAGCTCGATGAAGACACTTGGCATCTGGTGAAAAATACGGCAAAAGTTACAGGCTTTCTAGGCGGACGGGAGAAGCCGGTTCCCATACCCGATGAAGAGGCCGATCAGATCATCAACCGGATGGAGGCGGGCAAGAACAAGCCGCAGCCCAAATTCTACTTTGAAGTCGGCGATGAGGTCCGGGTAATTGACGGCCCCTTTACAAATTTTAACGGAACCGTGGAAGACGTAAATCCGGAAAAAGGGAAACTCAAGGTACTGGTCAGCATTTTCGGGCGTTCCACGCCCGTGGAACTTGATTTCGTGCAAGTTGCTAAAAATTAGAACAGGAGATGTTTGAGATATGGCAAAAAAAGTAGTAGCCCAGGTAAAGCTTCAGGTGCAGGCCGGAAAAGCCAACCCCTCGCCGCCCATCGGCCCGGCGCTGGGGCAGCACGGGGTCAATATCATGGATTTCTGCAAGGCATTCAATGCCCGGACGGCAAACGATGAAGGCACGATCACTCCGGTGGTGATAACTATATATCAGGACAAGACGTTTACGTTTATCACAAAGACCCCGCCGGCAGCGGTGCTGTTAAAAAAAGCGGCCGGTATAGCCAAAGGTTCGGGAAGTCCCAAGGCCGAAAAAGTCGGCCAGGTGTCCTGGTCGCAGGTCGAGGAGATTGCAAAAACCAAGATGCCTGACTTAAATGCTCCGGACAGCGAAAACGCCTGCCGGATCATTGCGGGAACGGCAAGAAGCATGGGACTCGAAGTGGTCTAACGGCAAACAGTGAGTTAAAGGGAAAACAATGCGCAAACGGAGCAAAAAATACAGAGAGGTCAAGTCGAAATTCGAAGCACGGGATCGTTTGGATTTTACCGGTGCTGTTCAGGCGGCTATGGAATCTTCATATGTCCGGTTTGATGAAACCGTAGATATCGCTGCCAAACTGGGCGTTGATCCGCGTCATGCCGATCAGATGGTGCGCGGCTCGGTGGTGCTGCCCCATGGCCTTGGAAAAGAGGTCCGGGTCTTGGTCTTTGCCAAGGGGGAAAAAGAAAAGGAAGCCAGAGAAGCCGGAGCCGATTACGTGGGCAGCGACGATCTTATCGAACAAATCAAAGGCGGCTGGCTCGATTTTGACAAGGCGGTGGCCACTCCGGATGTTATGGGGTCGGTGGGAAAGATCGGAAAGATTCTCGGCCCCAGAGGGCTTATGCCCAATGCAAAGACGGGCACCGTGACTTTTGATGTGTCAAAGGCAATAAGCGAGCTAAAGGCCGGCAAAGTTGAATTCCGGGTTGATAAAACCGGAATCGTCCATGCGCCCATGGGAAAAGTTTCCTTTGGCGCGGAAAGGCTGTTCGAAAATATCAGGGCTTTTATGGATACGCTTTTGCGGCTAAAGCCCTCTGCCAGCAAAGGAGCCTATCTGCGCAGCATAGCGGTTTCAACTACAATGGGTCCCGGCTTTAAAGTGGATCCGGCTCATGTCAAGGAACTATTGAAATAACAAATAAATTATCCCTTCCAGGGTTAACCCGAAGTCGGGGCCTTTTTGGGCCCCGGATTCTTTAAATTATATCTGTCAAAGACCGTAGGTTCACCCCATCAGGCGTGTTTAATCGGAAAAAGATGTTTTTTCCGGCCTACCGAGGCAGGCTTTCTGATGCTGTGGAGGCCCGTGGTTTTTACAGATTCAGAAAGGAGGTGGATTCAGTGCTGACGCGATCACAAAAGCAGGAACTCGTATCAGAGCTCAAAGAAAAGTTCGATCAGAAAAAAATTCTGATTCTTGTGGACTTCAAGGGGCTTAATGTTTCGAAAATCAACGAGTTGCGGACCAGGCTCCGGGAAGCCGGCGTGGAATTCAGGGTGGTAAAAAACACCCTTCTTGTCCGGGCGGCCCAGGATACGGACGTGGAACTTATCCGGGAGCATTTTGAGGGACCGAGCGCGGTGACCCTGAGCTATGAAGATCCCGTAGTCCCGGCAAAGGCCCTTTGCCAGTTTGCAAAAGACAACGAGAAGCTTCAGATCAAAGCCGGCGTAATGGGAGGTTCAGCGCTCGATGCCGAGGGAGTCAGACGTCTTTCAGAGCTGCCGTCGCGCGAGGTGTTGCTCGCCCAGGTGTTCGGCACCATGAATGCGGTGCCGCGCGGACTTGTAAGAGCGCTTTCCAATGTCCCGGAACGGCTGCTTTATGCGCTTCAGGCCGTTAAAGACCAGAAAGAAGCAGCATAGCCGTCACAGGTTTGCACGCAAGTGATATTGTATAAAATTTTGAATAAATAAATCCGGAGGATTATAGAAAATGGCAGAGATCACCAAGCAGGATGTAATTGATTTTATAGCAAATATGTCGGTCCTGGAGCTCTCCGAGCTTGTCAAGGAACTGGAAGATAAATTCGGGGTTTCCGCTGCAGCCCCGGTGGCTGCGGCTGCCGCACCTGCAGGCGGAGGAGAGGAAGCCGCGCCGGCAGAGGAAAAGACAGAGTTTGATGTAATACTTAATTCTGCGGGCGACAAGAAGATTCAGGTTATTAAGGAAGTCCGGGCCATTACTGGACTGGGATTAAAGGAAGCCAAAGCCCTGGTCGAAGAAGCCCCCAAACCGGTTAAGGAAGGCGTTGTCAAGGAAGAAGCCGACAAGATCAAAGAACAGCTCGAGGGTGCGGGCGCGACCATTGAAATCAAATAACTCCGGCATGCTTTCTACGCTCCATGAAATTGCCTTATTTACAGGAAACGGGCGTGTTTTAAAGCCCTTGCTTATATAAAGCAGCAGAAAACGGCACCGGGATTTTCACGGTCGCCGTTTTCTGCGGATTGAAACAAATATTATTTATTTGGAGAGGAAATGACAGGAAATCCTCCGAAATACAAACGGTTCCGGAAAAATTTCGGTCGAATTCAAACCATTGTCGATATCCCTGATCTTATAGGGGTTCAGCGGGAATCTTACGACCGGTTCCTGCAGATGGACGTGGCTCCTGAAAACCGCCGGGATACCGGTCTTCAGGCAGTTTTTAATTCTGTGTTTCCCGTAAAGGATTTTACCGGTACAGCCTCGCTTGAATTTGTTTCGTATAATTTTGGCGAGGTCAAGTATTCTGTCAATGAGTGCATAAACCGCGGGATGACCTATGAAATTTCGGTCAGCATTCGGGTCCGGCTCGTGGTCTATGAAACCGACAAGACCACCGGGGTGTCCAATATTCGGGATATCAAGGAACAGGAGATTTATTTCGGCACACTTCCTCTGATGACCGAACGCGGCACTTTCATCATAAACGGTACCGAGCGGGCGATCGTCAGCCAGCTGCACCGTTCATCCGGGGTGTTTTTCGATCATGACAAGGGAAAGACCCATTCCAGCGGCCGTATAATTTACACCGCCCGCATCATACCGGTGCGGGGCTCCTGGATTGATATGGAAATCGACCCCAAGGACATTGTTTACGTGCGAATCGACAGGCGCCGTAAGTTTCCGGTCACTTTGCTTTTCAAGGCACTGGGCTATACGGATGACGATATTCTGTCCTATTTTTACAACACGGAAAAGATATATATCAAAGACGGTAGATTCGTACGGGAATTCAACCCCGAGTTTTTAAAAGGCGAGCGTCCCGGCGAGGATCTTGTCAACCCGGAAACCGGTGAAGTCCTTGTAAAAAAAGGACGGATGATTACAAAGCGTGCGATCAGGCAGATGCAGACAGCCGGCCTGGAGTATGTCCCCATGACTAACGGGGAGCTAGAGGAGCGGGTGGTTGCCTCTGACGTGGTGAATCCGGAAACCGGCGAGGTAATTGCCAGTTCAAATGATACGCTCGATGCAACCCTGCTTGAGCAGATAAGCCAGGCCGGGGTAAACTGGTTTGAAATACTGGTAATGGAGGGTCCGTTTGCGGGGCAGTCCATTCGCAAGACACTTTTGATGGACAAGACCAAGACCAAGGAAGAGGCCCTGGTGGATATCTACCGGCGCCTTAGGCCCGGCAACCCTGTAACCCCCGAGGTGGCTCAGGACTTCATCGATCATTTGTTCTTCAAAACCGCGTATTATGATTTATCCAGCGTGGGCCGCCTTAAGATAAATCACAGGCTCAATATCAATACTCCGCTTGAGATGCGTACGCTTCGCTGCGAAGATATTCTGCTCACAGCCCGCACCCTGGTGGATCTGCGCGATACCCAGGGACCCGTCGATGACATCGACCACCTGGGCAACAGGCGGGTCCGTGCTGTTGGCGAATTGCTTGAAAATCAGTACCGCATAGGTTTGGTGCGCATGGAGCGGGCTATCAAGGAACGTATGAGCATGCAGGAAGTCGATGCCCTGATGCCCAATGACCTTGTAAATCCCAAGCCGGTTTCCGCGGTCGTAAAAGAGTTCTTCGGGACCAGTCAGTTGTCGCAGTTTCTTGACCAGACAAACCCGCTGTCCGAGACTACGCACAAGCGACGCCTGAGCGCACTGGGTCCCGGCGGACTGACCAGAGACAGGGCCGGTTTCGAGGTAAGAGACGTTCATCCGTCCCACTACGGCCGGATCTGCCCGATCGAAACCCCTGAAGGGCCGAATATCGGGCTGATCGTATCCCTTTGTACATTTGCCAGGGTAAACGAATTCGGATTTGTTGAAACCCCGTACCGGGTGGTTGAAAATGCAACGGTTTCCGACAATATACGTATGCTTTCTGCATTCGAGGAAAGGGACCACCCGATTGCCCAGGCAAATGCGCCGGTGGATGAAAAAAACCACTATGTTAACCCTACGGTTACCTCCAGGGTCGAAGGCGAGTTCATGATGGTCGAAAGAGAAAAAATCGAACTCATGGACGTCTCTCCCAATCAGCTGGTAAGTATTTCGGCTTCCCTGATCCCGTTTCTGGAAAACGATGACGCAAACCGCGCGTTGATGGGTTCGAACATGATGCGTCAGGCTGTGCCGCTTTTAAACACCGAGGCCCCGCTGGTCGGTACCGGTGTTGAGGATATTGTAGCAAGAGACTCCGGTGTCACAATCGTGGCACCTCGTGACGGCTGGGTGGTGGACGTGGATGCATCAAGGATCGTCTTGCAGCATGAGCCCTCGGATGATCCGTCCCAGAAGGATGTATCCATATACAATCTCGGCAAGTTTGCCCGGTCCAACCAGAACACCTGTTTTAATCAGCGGCCCACAGTCAGCAAGGGTGAATGGGTAAAAACCGGAGAAATCATTGCAGACGGCCCGGCAACAGATAACGGCGAACTTGCTCTTGGCAAGAACGTAACCGTGGCATTTATGCCCTGGGGCGGCTACAACTTTGAAGATTCGATACTGGTCAGCGAGCGTCTGGTCAAGGACGGAGTTTTTACTTCCGTGCATATCGAGGAGTTTGAAGTCCTGGCAAGAGATACCAAGCTCGGACGCGAAGAGATTACTCGCGATATTCCCAATGTGGGTGATGAAGCTTTAAAGGATCTTGACGACAGCGGTATTATCCGGCTGGGTGCCGAGGTGGCTCCCGGAGATATCCTGGTGGGCAAGGTCACACCCAAGGGCGAAACCCAGCTTTCTCCGGAAGAAAAGCTCCTTCGCGCCATCTTTGGAGAGAAGGCGGGTGATGTCAAGGACTCCTCCCTTAGGATGCCGCCCGGTGTTTCCGGGATTGTCACAGATGTCAAGGTGTTTTCCCGTCGCGGAGTGGAAAAGGACAGCCGCACCCAATTCATAGAGAACGAAGAGATCGCGGGACTTGAAAAAGACCGCGACGACGAGATCAAGATTATAGAGGAAACCGCCAAAAACGAAATAGTTACTCTTCTGGCCGGCAAGCAGTGTGCCGAGGATCTTGCAGACGGGAAAAAGGTCCTGATTCCCAGGGACACGCGCATGGAAAAGAAAATGCTTTCCGATGTGCCGTTAAAGAAATTTGAGCAGATAGCTTTAAAGGACAAAAAGACCGAGGAGAGGGTCGCTGAAATACTGGCCAGATACCGCGAACAGGCCGAACTTGCGAAAAAAGCTTTTGACAACCAGGTAAAGGCCATTGAAAAGGGCGATGAACTGCCTCCCGGCGTGATAAAAATGATAAAGATCTATGTGGCCATGAAGCGCACTCTTTCGGTGGGCGACAAGATGGCCGGCCGCCATGGAAATAAGGGCGTTGTCTCAAGAATCTTGCCCGAGGAGGATCTTCCCTACTTTGAAGACGGCAGGACCGTTGACATGATTTTAAATCCCCTGGGCGTGCCCTCGCGGATGAACGTCGGCCAGATATTGGAGATCCATCTCGGAAGGGCTGCCAAGGGACTTGGCGACCAGATCAACAAAATGTTGGAAGAAGGCAGGACAAAGGAGCTTCGCAAGAAGTTTAAAAAGATATTTTCCGGTACGCACGCGGCCCGTCAGATAAAGGAAATCTCCGAGCAGGACATGATGGTCTTTGCTGAAAACAGCAGAGAGGGAGTATTTATGTCCACCCCGGTTTTTGACGGGGCCAGGGAGGAGGAAATAAAGGAATTGCTCGAAGAAGCCGGTGTGAATCGTACCGGCCAGGCAACGCTCTATGACGGACGCACTGGCCAGCCTTTTGATGAAAAAATAACGGTGGGTGCCATGTATATGCTAAAACTTCACCATCTGGTTGATGATAAGCTGCATGCGCGCTCCATTGGTCCTTATTCGCTGGTCACTCAGCAGCCGCTGGGCGGCAAGGCCCAGTTCGGCGGCCAGCGGCTCGGGGAAATGGAAGTCTGGGCCATTGAAGCCTATGGTGCGGCCTATTCCCTGCAGGAGTTTTTAACGGTCAAGTCAGACGATATGGCGGGCCGGACCCGGATGTATGAAAAAATAGTTAAGGGCCAGAACGTCTTTGAGCCGGGTCTGCCGGAATCCTTCAGGGTACTGACAAAAGAGCTCCAGGGTCTTGGACTCGATATCAACCTGGTCGAAGACACCGAATAATTCAATCTATTCAAGGAGAAAGAATTGGAGACGAGCTACGATTTCTTCATCAAACCGAAGAATCCGAATCGTTACAAAGGAGTCCAGATAGCTCTGGCCTCCTCGGAACAGATTCGCAGCTGGTCACACGGTGAAATAAAGAAGCCGGAGACCATCAATTACCGGACATTCAAGCCGGAGCGCGACGGTCTGTTCTGCGCAAAGATCTTTGGCCCCACCAAGGATTACGAGTGCAACTGCGGCAAGTACAAGCGCATGAAGCACAGGGGGGTGATTTGCGAAAAATGCGGCGTGGAGGTGATTCAATCCAAGGTGCGCCGCGAAAGAATGGCCCATATCGATCTGGCGGCACCTGTTACCCACATCTGGTTTCTGCGCAGCCTGCCGAGCAAGATTGGCAATCTGCTGGATCTGACTTTGAAGAATTTGGAGAAAGTCCTTTATTTCGATAATTTCATAGTAATCGATCCCAAGGATACCGGGCTTTCAAAGCTCCAGCTCCTATCGGAGGAAAAATACCGGGAAGCCAGGCAGCTTTACGGCAACAAGTTCGAGGCGGGTATCGGGGCCGAGGCCATAAAGACTTTGCTGGAGCGCATTGACATCGAGTCATTGTATAACGAACTTCGTACAGAAATTCTGCAGACGGGTTCGGATGCCAAGCGCAAGAAGCTGGCAAAACGGCTCAAGGTGGTAGACGCCTTCCGCATGTCCGGACTTGATCCTGTTTGGATGGTGCTTGACGTGATTCCGGTGCTGCCGCCGGATCTTCGTCCGCTGGTTCCGCTGGAAGGCGGCCGCTTTGCATCTTCGGATTTAAATGATCTTTACAGGAGGGTAATTAATCGAAATAACCGTTTAAGCCGTTTAATGGAGCTTCGCGCCCCGGATATAATCGTACGCAATGAAAAGCGCATGCTCCAGGAGTCGGTGGACGTGTTAATAGACAACGGCCGGCAGGGCAGGGTGGTCACCGGCACCAACAAACGTCCGTTGAAATCCCTGAGCGAGACCTTGAAGGGCAAGCAGGGCAGGTTCCGTCAGAATCTGCTGGGCAAGCGCGTGGATTATTCCGGCAGGAGCGTGATTACCATAGGTCCGGATCTGCGCCTGCACCAGTGCGGAATTCCAAAGGAAATGGCCCTGGAGCTTTTCAAGCCGTTTATCTATCATCGCCTGGAGGAGAAAGGAATCGTCACCACTGTCAAAAGTGCAAAGAAATGGGTTGAAAACAGAACCCCCGAGGTCTGGGACACGCTGGACGAAGTGGTCAAGGAATATCCTGTTATGCTGAACCGGGCGCCTACGCTGCACCGCTTGGGAATTCAGGCTTTTGAGCCAGTTCTTATCGAGGGCAAGGCGATTCAGCTCCATCCGCTGGTGTGCACGGCCTTTAACGCAGATTTTGACGGCGACCAGATGGCGGTTCACATTCCTCTTTCCATGGAGGCTCAGATAGAGTCCCGGGTTCTGATGCTTGCTTCAAACAATATTCTGTCTCCGGCAAACGGTGCTCCTATTATCGTCCCCACCCAGGACATCGTGCTTGGAATCTATTACATGACCCTGGGCTTGGCCGGCGCCAAGGGAACGGGTATGAAGTTTGCCGATGTTGATGAGGCACAGGCTGCCTATGACGCAGGGGTTGTGGATCTGCACGCAAAGGTTGTGGTGCGCATCAAAGGAGAGCGGGTGGAGACCACCTTGGGCCGTGTGCTGCTCTGGGAGATTATTCCCAAGGGCGAAAGTTTCATAATGCGGCACATCATGGTAACCGCCAGGGATAAGGCGGATGAAGTTGTTGAAGCCCTTGAGGACGGCACGCCTTTCCTGGATCTGGTAAAACAGTATTCAGAGGCCTTTGACAGAACTTACAACGGCAATATCGGGCTGTTAAACGCCGAGGAGTTCCAGGAAATCTTTCAGCTCCCTGATTTTGAGGTACAGGCCGTGTTTTCCATGGACGAAGGTGATGTAAGCGGCATCACCCATGCCGGGGGCAAGTATCATATTTTTCAGGTCATTGAAAAACGCTCTGAAATTCCCTTTAATATGATTAACAAGGTGTTGAACAAAAAGGCCCTGGTCGACCTGGTGGATTATACCTACCGCAACAAGGGCCCCAAGGCTACCGTGATTCTTGCAGACCGTCTAAAAGATATCGGATACAGCTACTCCACAACAGGCGGGCTCTCGATTTCGATCGACGCGATGATCATTCCTGAGAGCAAGTGGGATGTTTTAACTCAGGCGGAAAAAGAGGTTTCCGAGATCAACCACCAGTACACCGAAGGCTTGATTACTCAGGGAGAAAAATACAACAAGGTGGTCGACATCTGGGCCAAGGCGACAGAAGAGATCGCAAACAACATGATGGATGCCATGGAAAAGCCTTATGTTATGTCTGATTTGCAGCATGAGGCCTCTCAGGCCACCGACAAGCGGCTAAAAGACATGAGCGCCAAGACCGGCGGCGAGACAATTAACCCGATTTTTATGATGGCCGATTCAGGAGCCCGGGGCAGCCGGGATCAGATGCGCCAGCTTGCAGGCATGCGGGGATTGATGGCCAAGCCTTCGGGCGAAATTATTGAAACCCCGATTACGGCCAATTTCCGGGAAGGCCTTTCAGTGCTTCAATACTTTATCTCCACCCACGGTGCGAGAAAAGGCCTTGCAGATACCGCTTTAAAGACTGCCAATTCAGGGTATCTGACCAGAAGGCTCGCAGACGTCTCCCAGGATTGTTCCATCACTATGCACGATTGCGGCACAGTCATGGGCATAGAAGTCGAAGCCCTGCTTGAGGGCGGCGAGGTTATCCAGCCGCTGGAAGAACGCGTGCTGGGACGTATTGTGCTGGAAGACGTACAGGATCCCTTTACCGATGAGGTCTTAATCCGGTCGGGCGAGGAACTCGACGAGACCGGCGTGGAAAAAATCAGTCAGGCCGGCGTGACAAGCGTTAAGATTCGCTCGGTCCTTACATGTCGGGCCGGATTCGGCGTATGTGCGATGTGTTACGGCCGTGATCTTGCTCACGGCGGATTCGTGGAAATCGGCCAGACCGTGGGGATCATGGCCGCTCAGTCCATCGGCGAGCCCGGCACTCAGTTGACAATGAGGACCTTTCATATCGGCGGTACGGCAAGCCGGCGGGTGGAAGAAGCCGAAATACGCGCCAGGGTTGAGGGTACGGTCAAATACAGTAATCTTAATGTGGCGGTAAACGCCGAGAACCGCAAGATCGTAATGAACCGTCGAGGCGGGGAGTTTGCCGTGGTATCCGATACAGGGCGGGAACTCGAGCGTTTTCCCGTGATTTATGGTGCGGACATAATGGTCGAAGACGGCCAGCGTGTCAAGCCCGGCGAGCTGCTGGCCTCTTGGGATCCGTTTACTACCCCGATCATTACGGCTGTGGAAGGCCGGGTCAAGTTCGGGGACCTGGTGGTTGGAAGAACCCTGCAGGAAAGGGTAGATCCGGTTACGGGGAAATCGAGCCTTACGGTCATCGAAGCAAAGGGCATGGATGTAAGGCCGCGGATTTCCATAAAGGACAAGGAAGGAAAGACAGCCAATATTTCCGGGTCAGGTCCGGCAAGATACGTTCTGCCGGTAAATACGATCATCATGGTCGATGAAAACGATTATGTAAGGGCCGGCGACATTATCGGAAAGATTCCGCGGGAAACCACCAAGACAAAGGATATCACCGGCGGCCTGCCGCGTGTGGCCGAGCTATTCGAGGTCCGCAAGCCCAAGGAGGCGGCGGTGCTCTCGGAAATCGACGGGTTTGTAACCATTGCAAAGAGCACCAAGAAGGGCAAGCAGAAGATCACGGTAACCCCGGTGGATGCGGGTGAGAAAAAGGAATACTTGATTCCGCGGGGCCGTCACATAAGCGTTTATGACGGCGACTATGTAAGGGCCGGAGAGTCGCTTACAAGCGGAAGCCCCAATCCCCAGGATATCTTGAGCATCAAGGGCGAAGTCGAACTGGCCCGTTATCTGTTAAACGGGGTCCAGGAGGTTTATCGACTTCAGGGCGTGCGTATTAACGACAAGCACATCGAGGTGGTGGTGCGCCAGATGATGCGCCGGGTAAAGATAAAGTCCGTGGGCGATACATCCTTTATTCCCGAAGAACACGTGGACAGGGTTACTTTCGAGGAGGCCAATCAGAAGGCGATAGAGCAGGGCGGCACCCCTGCGGTGGGCGAGCCTCTGATCCTGGGGATTACCAAGGCCTCGCTGTCCACTGAAAGTTTTATTTCGGCTGCATCCTTCCAGGAGACCACCAAGGTGCTCACCGATGCCAGTATCGAGGGCTCCTATGACGCCCTGCGCGGGTTGAAGGAAAACGTCATAATGGGCCGTTTGATCCCGGCGGGCACGGGACGCAGCGAATATGCAGGGCCTGAAATAGCGGCTGAGTATTAATGAAATATTATTGCCTTGAGCAAGAAAATGCTTGACAGGCCGGATAGTAAAGGGTATGGTGTTATATTTTTACTTGTCAGGAAAAATTAATTTGCGTAGGTATTAGGTACAGGGGAGATCATGCCGACGATTAATCAGCTTGTTCGCAAGGGTCGCAAAAAGATAGAGAAGAAGAAAAGCACGCCTGCATTGAAGGCCTCGCCTCAAAAGCGCGGTGTATGTGTCCGGGTTTATACGGCCACGCCCAAGAAGCCGAACTCGGCTCTTCGTAAGGTGGCTAGGGTGCGTCTTACCACCGGTATAGAGGTTTCGGCCTATATCCCGGGTATCGGCCACAATCTTCAGGAACACTCGGTTGTGCTCGTGCGAGGGGGACGTGTAAAGGACTTGCCGGGCGTGCGTTACCATATTGTGCGGGGAACGCTCGATACGCTTGGAGTTACGGATCGAAAGCAGGGTCGCTCCAAATATGGGGCCAAGCGCCCGAAGTAAGGCGCTTATATAGACAAACAAGTCTGCAGGGAATGCTATAGCAATGCCGAGAAGAAGAGAAGTCCCAGAAAGAAAGATTACGCCGGATTACAAGTATAACAGTCAGCTTCTGTCGCGGTTCGTAAATTCGGTAATGAAAGACGGAAAAAAGAGCACGGCGCAGGCACTGGTATATGATGCCTTCGATATTGTTGAGAATCGTATGAACGAACCCGCGTTGAAAATCTTTGAGCAGGCTGTCGGCAATGTAAAGCCTCAGTTGGAAGTAAAATCCCGGCGGGTAGGGGGATCCACCTATCAGGTGCCTACGGAGGTACGTCCTCAGCGGCAGACCGCCCTGGCAATCCGGTGGATTCTGACTTTTGCAGGCAAAAGGCCGGAAAAAGGAATGGCCAGAAAGCTTGCCGGAGAATTCATGGATGCAGCCCAGCAAAGAGGGGCTTCTGTAAAGAAGCGGGAAGACACCCACCGGATGGCGGAGGCCAACAAGGCGTTTGCCCATTACCGCTGGTAACCCTGTATCCCGACTTTTTGATTTATTTTGCCCATCCAGTTTGTATATGCATGCGGCCGGATGGGCAAAATATCTTGTTTTGAATGATTTAATGAAAACCCCGTTTTGACCGGGAGGATGCAAGATGGCAAAGCAGAAGTTTGAGCGTACGAAGCCGCATGTAAATGTGGGTACGATTGGTCATATAGACCATGGCAAGACTACGTTGACGGCGGCGATTACGAAGCATTGCGGATTAAAGGGTATGGCGGAGTTTATTCCGTTTGACAAGATTGACAAGGCGCCGGAGGAAAAGGCCAGAGGTATCACGATTGCCACTGCGCATGTGGAGTATCAGACTGCTACCCGTCATTATGCGCACGTGGACTGTCCCGGTCACGCCGACTATATTAAGAACATGATCACGGGTGCGGCGCAGATGGACGGTGCGATACTGGTGGTTGGCGCAGACGACGGTCCGATGCCGCAGACCCGTGAGCACATATTGTTGGCGCGTCAGGTTGGAGTTCCTCAGATTGTGGTATTTTTAAACAAGTGCGACATGGTGGATGACGAGGAGCTAATAGAGTTGGTGGAGTTGGAGCTTCGCGAGCTTTTGACCAATTATGAGTTTGACGGTGACAACACGCCTATTGTTCGCGGCAGTGCTTTGCAGGCTTTGGAAAGCGATGATCCTGCCAGCGATGAGGTCAAGCCTATCTGGGAGCTTTTGGAGGCCACGGACTCTTATATACCTGAGCCTCAGCGCGATGTTGACAAGCCGTTTTTGATGCCGATCGAGGACGTATTTTCCATTTCGGGTCGTGGTACGGTTGTGACGGGCCGTGTGGAGCGCGGTGTTATCAAGGTAAATGATAAGATCGAGATAGTTGGTATGCGTGATACGATGAACACGACGTGTACCGGCATTGAGATGTTTCGCAAGCTTTTGGACGAGGGTCAGGCCGGCGACAATGTGGGTTTGCTGTTGCGGGGTACCAAGCGTGATGATGTTGAGCGCGGCCAGGTGGTGGCGGCGCCCAAGACGATTACGCCGCACACGAAGTTTAAGGCCGAGGTTTATGTATTGAGCAAGGATGAAGGCGGTCGTCATACGCCGTTTTTTTCCGGTTATCGTCCTCAGTTTTATTTTCGGACCACGGATGTTACCGGAGTTGTCACCCTTCCGGAGGGAGTGGAGATGGTGATGCCCGGAGACAACGTAACGATTTCGGCGGAGCTGATAACCCCGATTGCCATGGAAGAGGGTCTGCGGTTTGCGGTACGTGAAGGCGGCCGCACTGTAGGCGCCGGCGTGGTAAGTGAAATCATAGAATAGGTACAGGATTGCCATGATTACAAACACCAAAATCCGAATCCGGTTAAGAGCCTATGATCACCGGCTCCTGGATCAATCCGTCCGGGACATCGTTGATACGGCAAAAAAGACGGGCGCCAGGGTGGTGGGACCAGTCCCTCTTCCCACACGGATCAACAAGTATACTGTGCTGCGGTCTCCGCATGTCAACAAGAAGTCCAGGGAACAGTTCGAGGTCAGGACCCACAAGCGGCTGTTAGATATTCAGGATCCGACCCAGCAGACCGTGGATGCACTTATGAAGCTGGATTTGTCTCCGGGCGTTGATGTGGATATCAAATTATAGGATAAAGACTGGGTGACGGAAATGTGCAATGGATTACTAGGAAAAAAACTTGGAATGACGAGCTATTTCTCCAATGACGGCCGATATCTTCCGGTAACAGTCATTGAAGCCGGTCCCTGTACTGTAACCCAGGTAAAGACCCGGGCCAATGATGGATACGATGCCCTTCAACTCGGTTTTCTGGAAAAGAAAAAACAGCGTCTTACCCGTCCGCTTCAGGGGCACTTTGAAAAAAACGGTAATATCGGCTTTGCCAGGCTGCGGGAGTTTTCCGTGGACAGCCCGGGGGAATATGAACCTGGACAAAAGGTGACCCTGGAGATGTTTTCGGTTGGAGATAAGATTAATATTGCGGGAAATACCAAGGGCCGTGGTTTTGCAGGTGTGGTCAAGCGCCACGGATTCAGACTGGGTAGAAAGACCCACGGTGGCCGTTGTTATCGGTTGCCGGGTTCTATAGGGCAGAGTGCATGGCCGTCAAAAGTGGCAAAGGGTAAAAAAATGCCCGGCCGCTACGGCAACAAACGCCAGACCATGCGGAATCTGGAGGTCGTCGACATTCGCCCGGAACAGAACCTGATCCTTGTAAAGGGTGCTGTGCCCGGTCCGAAGAACGCAGTTATTGAAATCAGTAAAGCCGGCAAGGCATAATCGCCGGCCAAGCCTGTCGGCTGTCAAGGCAGCGAGGCGCGGTATCAAGCCGGATGCAATGCAAAGAGGGAGACATGGCTGTCGTGGAAGTCAAAAACATACAGGGTGAAACGGTTTCGGAAATCGAACTGGCCGAAGAGATTTTCAACGTCAGGGTGAAAAAAAGAGTGCTGCACGAAGTTGTGCAAATGCAGCTTGCAAACCGCCGCCGGGGCACTGCGAAGGTCAAGCGTCGCTCGGAAGTAAAGGGCAGCACAAGCAAGATGTTTCGTCAGAAAGGCACCGGCAATGCCAGACGCGGAGACATCAAGAGTCCGTTGCTGCGGGGCGGCGGAGTGGTATTCGGCCCGGAGCCCAGGGATTATTCATACAAGGTGCCCAAGAAGGTCAAGCGTTTGGCGCTTAAAATGGCGTTGTCTTCGAAGTATCGGGATAATGAAATAATTGTGCTTGACGGATTCGATCTTGATCAGGTAAAGACAAAAGCCGTTGCATCGGTAATTGATCGCCTGGCGCTTGAAAAGCCTCTTATAGTCATAAACGCAAAAGATGAAAAACTGGAGCTCTCCTCCAGAAATATTCCGGGCGTCAAGGTTCTGCGGGTCGAAGGGCTAAATGTTTACGATATATTGAACCACAAGACGCTGGTTTTGTTGAAACCGTCGATCAAGGGTATCGAGGGGAGGCTTGCGGCATGAACGATTACAACATTATCATAGGACCGGTAGATACGGAAAAAACCAATCTTCAGAAAGAGGAGCTAAACAAAGTCGTCTTTGAAGTCGCTCCTACGGCAAATCGGGTTCAGATCCGCAAGGCGATTGAAAATATTTTCGATGTACGGGTCAAGTCGGTACAAACATTGCGTGTCAAGGGCAAGGTCAAACGCCGGGGGCTGGTACTGGGAAAACGCAAGGACTGGAAAAAAGCGATCGTGACTCTGATGCCCGGAAGCCGAATCAGATTTTTCGAAGGTGCATAAAAGAAGGTGATGACCAATGGCGATTAAAAAAGTAAAGCCCACATCCCAGGGGCGCCGATTTCAGACATATTCCACTTTCTCGGAGATTACCAAGTCCGAGCCGGAAAAATCGCTTTTAAAGCCTGTTAAAAAATCGGGCGGCAGAAACGCCAACGGGAGGGTCACATCGCGCCACCGGGGCGGCGGAACAAAGCGACACTACAGGATGATCGATTTTAAGCGCGACAAGGACGGCGTACCTGCAAAGGTTGCTACGATAGAATACGATCCCAACCGCTCGGCGCGCATAGCCCTTTTGCACTATGCTGACGGGGAAAAACGCTATATTCTGGCTCCCGCCCGGCTTTCAGTGGGGCAGACCGTGATGTCGGGGCCGGAGGCGGAAATCAGGCCCGGCAATTGTCTGCCGCTAACTCATATTCCGCTGGGCACGTTTGTGCACAATATTGAGTTGCGCACAGGCAGAGGTGGTCAGCTGGTAAAAAGCGCCGGAGGCTTTGCCCAGCTCATAGCCAAAGAAGGACGCTATGCCACCATCAAGCTGCCCTCCAGCGAGGTCAGGATGGTTTTGGTGGTCAACCGTGCAACTATAGGACAGCTTGGAAATGCTGATCAATCGAATATTTCACTGGGCAAGGCCGGCAGAAAGCGCTATCTGGGACAGCGTCCTATTACTCGAGGTGTGGTTAAGAATCCGGTAGATCATCCCATGGGCGGCGGAGAAGGCCGGTCTTCGGGCGGCCGGCATCCGTGTACTCCGTGGGGCAAGCCCACCAAGGGGCTGCGCACCCGCAATAGAAGCAAACAAAGCAGTAGGTTGATTGTAAAGAGGCGCAGCAAGTAGAGAAGAAAGCAAATACTGCATATACATTTAAAAGAATCGAAATCGGGTGAAAAAGCAGGAGCAATACTTATGCCGCGTTCGTTGAAAAAGGGTCCGTATGTGGAACCAAGCCTTTATGACAAGGTGGTTTCATCTCAGGAGGCCCGCAGCGCAAAAGTAATCAAGACCTGGTCCAGGCGTTCGACCGTCATTCCTGAAATGGTGGGGCTGACCCTGGCGGTGCACAACGGGAAAAAATTTATCCCGGTATTTGTCACGGAAAACATGGTCGGCCACAAGCTGGGCGAGTTTTCCCCGCCCCGGACGTTTTACGGACATGCCGGGGATAAGAAAACCAAAATGAAGAGATAGATCAAGGATGCGGATATGGATGTGAAGGCGACAGGGAAATATATGCGCATATCGCCTCAAAAGGTGCGAAAGATCTGCGGGACAGTAAAGGGTATGCCCGTGGAAACGGGGCTTAATGTGCTTAAATTCATGCCGCAGAAAGCCTCCGGGATGGTCGAAAAGATTGTGCGGTCGGCCGTGGCCAATGCGGACCATAACCAATCACTCGATGTGGACGCACTGGTGATAAAAAATATCATTGTAGACGAAGGCCCCATGCTTAAACGGTTCCGGCCCAGGGCCAGGGGAAGAGGAACCCGGATTTTGAAGCGGACGAGCCATATAACCGTAATAGTCGGCGAAGGCAGCGCATAAAAAGGAGGTAGGTGGTTTGGGTCAGAAAGTAAATCCCATCGGCATGCGCCTGGGAATCAACCGGACTTGGAGTTCCCGGTGGTATGCAGACAAAGATTATCCCAGCTATGTTTACGAGGACCACAAGATCCGGCAGTTTTTAAAGAAAAAACTCTATCATGCCGGAATTTCCAAAATAGAAATCGAGCGTTCCTCCAGGCGGATAAAGCTCCGGATCTATGCCTCCAGACCGGGCATCGTTATCGGCAAAAAGGGCGCGGAGATCGATGCCCTGAAAAAAGAACTCGAAAAGCTGGTTTCCGCCGAGGTTATGGTTGATATCCAGGAAGTGCGAAAACCAGAGCTCGATGCCCAGTTGGTGGCGGAAAACGTAGCCAATCAGTTGGTCCGTCGGGTTGCGTTCCGCCGTGCCATGAAGCGGTGCGTTGCCTCGGCAATGCGCTTCGGTGCGCGCGGGGTTAAGATTATTTGCTCAGGGCGGCTCGGCGGTGCTGAAATGGCCAGGATCGAGTGGTACAAAGAAGGGCGGATACCTCTTCACACGTTGCGGGCCGACATTGATTACGGACTGGCTGTGGCTGAAACCACCTACGGTACCATCGGTGTTAAGGTTTATATTTTCAAAGGCGAGATTCTGCAGGACGATCAGCTGGCGGGAGACCGGCAGTAACGTAACAGGAGTATGAATAATGCTGACCCCAAAAAAGGTTAAATACAGAAAACAGCAGAAAGGCCGTATGAAGGGCAAGGCCTATCGCGGAGCAAAGCTTAATTTCGGCGATTATGGCCTGCAGGCCATGGAGTGCGGCTGGATTTCATCGCGCCAGATCGAGGCGGCCCGTATCGCAATGACCCGCAAGGTAAAGCGCGGGGGCAAGATGTGGATACGGATCTTTCCTGACAAGCCGATTACCAAAAAGCCTGCTGAAGTCCGAATGGGCAAGGGAAAGGGAAGCCCTGAAAGCTGGGTGGCGGTTGTCAAACCCGGACGAATTCTCTATGAAATGGAAGGCGTTCCCAGGGAACTGGCTTTTGAGGCCCTTCGGCTGGCTTCTCACAAGCTCCCGTTTAAAACCAAGGTTGTCGAAAGGAGCCAAGTATAATGAAAGTCAGGGAACTGCGAGGATCGAGTTTTGAGGAACTCGACAGCAAGTTGGAGGACTTGGTGCAGACCTATTTTAATCTGCGTTTTCAGCATAAGACCGGGCAACTTGAAAATCCAAAGCGTCTCCGGCAAGTGCGACGCGACATTGCTCGTGTCAAGACAGTTAAACGGGAACAGGCTTTACAAATCAGATAGCTGACGGGTTGGGTCGATGAACAATAAGCAACGAGGGATTAAACAACAAGTGGTAGGGACGGTTTTGAACAACAAGATGGACAAAACCGTTACAGTGCAGGTCGAAAGGCTCGTAAGGCATTCGGTTTACAAGAAATATATTCGGCGCCGGTCTAGTTACGCCGCCCATGACGAACACAATGCCTGCGGAATCGGCGACCGTGTGTTAATCACCGAGTCCAGGCCGATAAGCCGCCGCAAGCGATGGCGGGTGAGCCAGATCATTGAAAAAGCGGTATGATCACAGGGGATATAAAAAATGATTCAGGCGGAAACGAGGTTGTCTGTTGCAGATAATTCAGGAGCCAAAGAGGTCTACTGCATCAAGGTGCTCGGCGGCAGCCGGCGCAGGTATGCCAGTATCGGCGATATTATTGTGGTTTCGATCAAGGAGGCCATTCCGAATTCCAAAGTGAAAAAAGGCGATGTGGTAAAGGCAGTGGTTGTCCGCACCAAAAAGGAAATCCGGCGTGCAGATGGATCTTTTATAAGGTTTGATGAAAATTCGGCCGTGTTGATCAACCAGCACCGGGAACCGATCGGAACCCGCATATTCGGGCCGGTAGCCCGTGAGCTGCGGGCCCAGCGGTTCATGAAAATCATTTCCCTGGCCCCGGAAGTCCTTTAGCTATTTTTGTATTAACATTAGTATAAACATGGTATAAATCAGGCCGAGAGGTAAACGGCTCATGGAAAAAGTCAAGTCTCGCATCAAAAAAGATGACAAAGTTAAGGTCCTGGCTGGAAAAGACCGCGGAAAGATTCGGAAGGTTTTAAGCGTGGACCGCAAGCACAACCGGGTAATGGTGGAAAACATAAATATCGTCAAGCGGCATCAGAAGGCCGGTGCTCATAGCCGGCAGAGCGGAATCATAGAGGGCGAGGCCCCTATTCACGCTTCCAATGTGATGATAATGTGCGATAAATGCGCAAAGCCCACCCGGATAAAGGCCAAACGGATGGCAGATGGCAGAAAGGTGCGGATCTGCGGTAAATGCAGTGAGCTTCTTGATACCTAGCAGATCATAGCCGGAGGGATTTCATGTCACTTAGAGAATATTACGAAAACCAAGTCATAAACAAGCTCGAGGACGCCTTTGAATACTCAAATATTCATCAGCTCCCGAGACTTGAGAAAATCGTTATCAATATGGGGCTCGGAGAAGCGATCCAGAACATCAAGATACTCGATACCGCTCAGGCCGAACTCAAGGCCATTACCGGGCAGGCTCCGGTGGTGACCCGGGCGAAGAAGTCTGTGGCCGCATTCAAGGTGCGCGAGGGCATGCCCATCGGGTGTATGGTCACTTTGAGGCGCAAGCGCATGTATGATTTTTTTGACAAGCTTGTCAACATCGCCCTGCCGCGTGTGCGCGATTTCAGAGGGGTTTCCGGCAAGGCCTTCGACGGATTCGGCAATTATACGCTGGGGATCAGGGAACAGATTATTTTCCCGGAAATCGAATACGACAAGGTGGAGTCGATCAAGGGTATGAACATTACCATTGTAACCACCGCACAAAGCAATCAGGAAGGAAAGGAGTTGCTGCGGCTGCTGGGAATGCCGTTTCGCAACTAACCATTTTGGCAGAAGGCTCGGGTTGGTCCTTTAAGGGGTCCCGGCGAATAAGGAGGAGCAGGTTTGGCGAGAAAAGCACTTTGCGAAAAGGCGATGAAAACACCCAAGTTCAAGGTAAGGGCATACAATCGGTGCCCGATCTGCGGTCGTTCCAGGGCTTTTATGCGTAAATTCGGCATTTGCCGTATTTGTTTTCGGAATATGGCCTCAGAAGGCCTGCTGCCGGGCGTAAAGAAGTCAAGCTGGTAGAAGAAGAATCCGGGGATCCCGGGCAAAAATAAGAAAATACATTTGTTCTATTTTACAAATTTTTGGACATACACGGAGTAGGCCATGTTTAGTGATCCACTTGCGGATATGCTGACCCGCATTCGAAACGCCGGGCAGGCGAAACATAAAAGTGTGGACATACCCGGTTCCAGGACAAAGGTCGCCCTGGCGGATGTGATGAAACAGGAAGGCTATATCAGGAATTACAAGTTCATAAAGGACAACAAGCAGGGAGTTCTGCGGATATTTTTAAAATACGATGCCGAGGAAAAGCACGTGATTGACGGCCTGGAGCGAGTGAGCAGTCCAAGCCGCCGGGTCTATGCAGGAAGCGATGAAATAAAGCCTGTATTAAACGGGCTTGGCGTCTCCGTTCTGTCCACTTCAAAAGGGTTGATGACAGACGGTCAGGCAAAAAAACAAAATATCGGCGGAGAGGTTCTCTGCAATATCTGGTAGTCAAGGAGTAGAACATGTCTCGCGTGGGCAAAAAACCGATTCCAGTACCCGAGAAGACAAAAATTACATACAGTCAGGGAGTGCTGACAGTTGAAGGACCAAAAGGCACCCTGACCCGGCGCATCCACCCCAAGGTTGAACTTGATATCGGCGACGAGCAGGTTGCGGTTACAGTGGATCGTAGTGATAAGACTACCAAGGCCTTGTGGGGTACCACCAGGGCACAGGTGGCCAACATGATTGCCGGTGTCAGCAGCGGTTTTGAGCGGGTCCTTGAAATCTACGGCATCGGCTACCGGGCTGAGCTGAAGGGGAGAAACATAGAACTGCACCTGGGGTATTCTCACCCCATCAACTTTGAGCTGCCGGAGGGAATTGATGCCGCGGTAGACAAAGCAACGATTCGGCTTTCGGGAATTGACAAGGAGTTGCTCGGCTTTACGGCATCTTCCATACGAAAAATGCGTCCGCCGGAGCCCTATAAAGGAAAAGGGGTCAAATACGCCGAGGAGCTGGTTCAGCGCAAGGCAGGCAAGACAGCGAAATAAAGGGGTTGTAAAATCATGGGTTCGACACAGAAACGAGAGGCTATGCGCATTAAGCGGAAAAAACGTATCCGCAAAAAGGTTCAGGGCACGGCCGAGCGTCCGCGCCTTACGGTTTTCCGCAGCGCCAGGCATATATACGCACAAATTATTGATGATCATCACGGCCGGACTCTGGCGGCGGCTTCCACAATGGAAAAAGAACTTCGGGATCGCGGCGACTTTGAGAACAAGAAGGCCGCGGCCGGCGAAATCGGAAAGCGCATTGCTCAGCGGGCGGCAGACAAAGGTATTAATACCGTGGTTTTCGACAGAAACGGCTATATGTATCATGGCCGGGTTAAGGCGGTATCTGAAAGCGCACGGGAAAACGGTTTGGATTTTTAAACGGATATAAGGAGGCGATCCCTTGCTCAAGAAGGAAACAGAAGAAAACTTGTTTATTGACAAGGTCGTGCACATCAGCCGGGTAGCCAAGGTGGTCAAAGGCGGACGCCGGTTTAGCTTCAGCGCCATGGTGGTCGTGGGCGACGGCCAGGGAAAAGTGGGCTTTGGTCTTGGAAAGGCACACGAGGTTCCGGAAGCTATCCGCAAGGGTGTCGAAAAAGCCAAGAAGAGCATGATAGAAATTCCCCTTGTCGAAGGCACGATCCCCTATCAGGTTAACGGCAAGTTCGGGGCCGGTTCCGTGGTTTTGAAACCCGCCGGAAAGGGGACCGGCGTGATTGCAGGTGGGGCGGTAAGAGCTGTACTTGAAGCCGTTGGAGTTCGCAATATTCTGACCAAGTGTATCGGAACAAACAATCCTCACAATGTGGTCAGGGCTACCATCGACGGGCTTTCCCGCCTTCAGAGCAGAGAGCGGGTTGTTACCAAGCGAGGCATCACAGCGGAAGAACTTTCTATATAAGGAATTGTGGCAAATGACCGATTTAATAAAGGTTACGCTTGTTAGAAGCTATTACGGTCGTCCACCCAAGCATCGCCGGATTTTAAAGGCACTGGGCCTGACCAGGATGAACAAGACAGTTGAAAAAAAGGATAATCCGGCCATCCGCGGTATGACTGACAAGGTTTCGCATCTGGTTCGAGTGGAGGAAAAGCAATAATGCGACTGCATGAACTAAGTCCTGAAAAAGGCGCTAAAAAATCCAAAAAACGCGTGGGCCGCGGTGTTGCCTCCGGGCAGGGCAAAACTGCAGGCAGGGGGACCAAGGGCTTGAATGCCCGGTCCGGCGGAGGTGTGCGGCCCGGTTACGAGGGCGGCCAGATGCCGCTTCAGCGCAGGCTGCCGAAGCGAGGTTTCCGCAATCTTTTTAAAAAGGAGTTTTCCATTGTCAATATTCGGGATTTGAACCGGTTTGAAGCCGGATCCCGGGTTGACGGCGAGGCCCTGAGGGCTGCAGGTATTGTCAAAGATCGTGATAAGCCGGTTAAATTGCTGGGGCAGGGAGAACTCGGAGTTTCGGTTGAGGTCAAGGTTGCGGCTGTAAGCAGGAGCGCCCGGGAAAAGGTCCAAGCCGCTGGCGGCAAGGTTGAGGTGGCATAATTATGGCTGTATCGGGTGTGGGCGCACAGAATATTTTTAAAATACCCGAGCTAAAGCGCCGGATTCTGATCACGCTGGCGTTGTTAACTGTATATCGCATTGGTGTGCATATTCCTACGCCGGGGGTCGACGGAGACGCCCTGGCCGCATTTTTTGCTCAGCACCAGAACACCATATTCGGTATATTTGACATGTTTTCCGGGGGGGCATTGGAGCGGCTTTCTGTTTTTGCCCTCGGGATTATGCCTTATATCAGCGCCTCTATTATTTTGCAGCTGTTAAGAGTCGTTATACCTTCTTTGGAGCGGCTTTCCAAAGAAGGAGAACAAGGGCAGAAAAAGATTACCCAGTATACCCGCTACGGCACCATGGTGTTGAGCCTTTTTCAAGGGTTCGGTATTGCAGTCGGCCTGGAGAATATGTCTTCACCGAGCAACGCTCCGATTGTTATAGAACCCGGCTGGGCGTTTCGGCTGATGACCATGATTACGCTGACTGCGGGTACCGCCTTTATCATGTGGCTCGGCGAGCAGATAAGCGAACGTGGAATAGGAAACGGCATTTCCCTGATTATTTTTGCAGGCATCGTCGCCCGCATGCCCGCCGCTATCGGAAATACGTTCCGTATGACAACCACCGGCGAAATGGGCATTTTCGGAGTGGTCCTGCTGATTATTCTTATGGTTGCAGTAATCGCCTTTATAATTTTTATGGAACAGGGCCAGCGGCGCATTTCCGTGCAGTATGCCAAGCGGGTGGTGGGCCGGCGAATGTATGGCGGCCAGAGTACGCATCTGCCGCTCAAGATTAATACTGCCGGGGTTATTCCCCCGATTTTTGCCTCCTCGCTGATCATGTTTCCGTCTACCATTACCAATTTCTTTCAGGACGTATGGTGGATGAAGTATGTGACAAACGCGCTTGCACCTGGTTCAATTATATACGAACTCTTGTTCGTGGTTCTTATAGTATTTTTCTGCTATTTTTACACGGCCATTGTTTTTAATCCCGAAGACGTGGCCGAAAACATGAAAAAATACGGGGGATATATCCCCGGAATCCGGCCGGGCAGGCGGACCGCAGATTATATAGACAGGGTCTTGAGCCGGATCACTCTGGGAGGTGCGATATATGTTTCAGCGGTTTGCGTGCTGCCCTCGATTTTGATGACCAAGTTCAATGTCCCGTTTTATTTCGGCGGTACCGCCCTGCTAATCGTTGTGGGAGTGGCTATCGATACGGTGCGGCAGATTGAGTCACACTTGATTACCAGAAATTATGAAGGCTTCATGAGCCCGGCTTCAGGAAAGCGCAGGGGGCGGTAAGAGAACAAGGAAATTTAACCTGTGTAGAAGGCGACAAGACGGCACGGGTTATAATGGAAACTTGCAAGCGGGGGATTTGCATGGCAAAAGAGGAACCGATAAAGGTTCAGGGCAAGGTGGTTGAAACCCTGCCCAATGCAATGTTTAAGGTTGAGCTGGAAAACAAGCACCAGATTCTGGCTCATCTTTCGGGAAAAATGCGGATGCATTTTATCAAGATTTTGCCCGGGGACAATGTAACGGTTGAGCTTTCTCCCTATGATTTGACGCGGGGACGGATTACTTACAGGAGCAAGTAATTTCCGGCGGATATGCGGAAAAAACCGTTGTTTAGCTGTAAAAAAATAAGAGGAGCGATCATGAAAGTCAGAGCGTCTGTAAAGAAAATATGCCGTAACTGCAGGATTATCAAGCGCAAGGGTACCGTCCGTGTGATATGTTCCAATAGACGACACAAACAGCGGCAGGGATAATAAAGGAGGCAAGCACATTGGCACGCATCGCAGGAGTCGATTTACCGAAAAGCAAGCGGATTGTTATCGGCCTTACCTATATCTTTGGCATCGGCTTTTCCTCCTCCAGGGAGATTCTTACAAGGCTGGGCATTGATGAAAACATTCTGACCGATGATTTGACAGAAGGCGATATCAATCAGATCCGCAGGGTAATCGACAATGATTACAAGGTGGAAGGCGAATTGCGGACTGAGACCTCAATGAATATCAAACGGCTGATGGATTTGGGGTGCTATCGCGGCCTGCGTCACCGCCGGTCTCTGCCTGTCCACGGACAGCGGACATCGACCAATGCGCGTACGCGCAAGGGGCCGCGGCGGGCAGCGGTAAAGAAAAAGGGCGGAGCAAAGAAAAAGTAATTGAATTCATCCAAAGGCGGGTAACAGATGGCGAAACGCAAAGCAGTACGTACGAAAAAAAAGGTCAAAAAGAATATTGCAAACGGCGTTGTGCATATTCAGTCCACCTTTAACAATACCATTGTGACCATAAGCGATTCGGGGGGCAATGTTCTTTCCTGGTCAAGTGCCGGGATTAACGGATTCAAGGGGTCGCGCAAAAGCACGCCGTTTGCCGCGCAGCAGGCCTCGGAAGATGCTGCCAAAAAGGCTATGGAGCATGGTTTAAAAAGTGTTGAGGTCTATGTTAAAGGTCCGGGGCCCGGGCGTGAATCAGCGATCAAGGCTCTGCAGGCCAGCGGCCTGAACGTGTCCATGATTCGGGATGTCACGCCGGTTCCGCATAATGGCTGCAAGCCGCCTAAACGACGCAGAGTATAAAATTATTCCATATCAAGGGAGGAAGCATTGTCAAGATATCGTGGATCTGCATGCCGGATATGCCGACGCGAAAACCTGAAACTCTATTTTAAGGGGGATCGCTGTTATTCGGATAAATGCGCATATGACCGGCGCAGTTTTCCGCCGGGTCAACACGGCCAGAGGCGGGGCGGAAAAATATCGGATTACGGTCTTCAGTTGCGGGAAAAACAGAAAGTCAAAAGGATGTACGGACTTTCTGAAAAGCAGTTCAGACTGTTTTTTCATCGGGCCGACCGGGGAAAAGGGGTTACCGGCACCGTACTGCTCGTGATGCTGGAGCGTCGCCTCGACAATGTCATTTACCGCCTGGGATTTGCCAATTCCAGGAGTCAGGGAAGACAGCTTTTAAAGCATAATCATTTCCTTGTAAACGGCAGGAAAGTCAATATCCCTTCTTACCAGGTCAGCCCCGGCGAAGTGATAGAGGTGCGTGAAAAGAGCAAAAACGTGGCTGCGATTACAGAGGCGATGGAAGCTGTCATCCGCCGCAGCATGCCGCAGTGGCTTGAACTGGATAAGGAGGGCATGAAAGGCAGTGTCAAGGCTTTGCCTGTACGCGATGATATCACCATGCCGATCCAGGAACATCAGATCGTCGAGTTCTACTCGAAATAGGCCCTGAGAATACCCCAAGAAACCAGGCCACGGATATCTCAAATACTTTGGAGAGTTAAAAATGCCCTTGAATGAACTGACATATATGAACTGGCGGGAGATGATAAGTCCCGGCAAGGTTCAGGTAGACAGCCAGACTGCAACCTACGGGAAGTTTGTCTGGGAGCCGCTGGAAAGGGGTTACGGTATAACGATAGGCAATTCGCTCAGACGGATTATACTGTCCTCGCTTTACGGTGCTGCGATCACCTCGGTTAAGATCGAGGGGGTGATGCATGAATACAGCGCAATCCCCGGCGTTCTGGAAGACGTTTCCGAAATTATACTGAATTTGAAAAAAGTGCGGGTCAAAACAGACGATGCAGAGCCCAAGACTTTGACTCTGGAGGCAGAGGGCGAACAAACGGTAAGCGCGGCCGACATCGTAAGCGTGGACGGCCGGGTCGAAGTGCTTAATCCGGACCAGCATATAGCAACCCTTACCTCGGAGGGGCAGCTGCAGATGTCGATGACAGTCGGGGCCGGCAAGAGTTATTTTCTGGCGGAAAACAACCGGGACCCCGAAGCTCCCATTGGCACACTTCCTATTGATGCCATTTTTTCGCCGATACAGAGGGTTAATTATGTGGTCGGCAATGCCAGGGTGGGCCAGCGCACTGATTATGACAAGCTCACCCTGGAAATATGGACCGACGGCTCTGTCAAGCCCATGGATGCCATTGCATATGCGGCAAAGATTTTAAAGGAACAGATGAATTCTTTCATTAATTTCGACGAGGACGAGGAACCCGCTCCGCCCGAGGAGCCGGAGGAGGAAGTCGCTCCTCGTTTTAACCCGAACCTTTATCTTGATGTCGACGAACTTGAGCTTTCGGTGCGAAGTGCCAATTGCCTGCGAAACGCCAATATCCGGAAAATTTACCAGCTTGTTCAGCGAACTGAAAACGAAATGCTTAAAACCAAGAATTTCGGCAGGAAATCCTTAAATGAGATCAAGGAGCTACTAGGCGAGATGGGGCTTTCTCTGGGAATGAAGCTGGAGGGCTTTGTTCCGCCCAAAGAAGAGCAGCAGGAGCAGAAAGAGGAATAAAAATCATGCGACACAGAAAAGGCGGAGTCAAATTAAATCGCACCGGCAGTCACCGCCGGGCGATGTTTCGAAATATGGTCACCTCCCTATTAAAACATGATCGTATCAAGACCACGGATGCCAAGGCAAAAGAACTACGCCGTTGGGCTGATCATGTCATAACCCTTGCCAAGCGGGGAGATCTTCATGCCAGGCGCCAGGCGCTTTCAATAGTCCGGGAAAAAGCGGTAGTGCATAAACTGTTTGCAGAAGCCCCGGATCGATTTGCCGGTGTGGAAGGCGGCTATACCAGGGTGGTAAAGATCGGCCACAGACCGGGCGATTCTGCGCCTGTATCGGTTGTGGAACTAACAGGGGAAAAACCTGAAGAAGTATCAGCAAAAAAATAAGTCCTTGTCGGGGTTAACAAATTATTAGAATTTAAATCCTCCCCCCATGGTGGAGGAGGCGTAAAGGTTCGGCTGTTCCGGAGAGATAATCCAAAGCGCGATTTTTTATCTTCTTATACCTTTGTTCCCGATTGTCGGCGTAATTTTCATTGTCCCCTCCCTGTCCACAATAATGCGGACCGCCCCGTTTTTGTCCGTGCGTAGAATCCGGCAGTCCATCTGCTTATAACGATCTATTATTTCCTGCGATGGAGGTCCGAGTCTGCTTTTCCGTGCAGATATGATGACAGTATCCGGATCGACTGTATTGATGAAATTCTTGCTTGAAGAAGATTTGCTCCCGTGGTGCGGCGCTATTAATATGTCCGATGCCGCGCGGGTCGCATGGGTGGATACAATTTCGGATTCTGCGCGTTTTTCTATGTCTCCGGGAAAAAGAACTGATTTTCCTCTGTATTGAACCCGCAGGACAATGGAGTAATTGTTGGCTCCGGCGAAGTTTGCACTCGTTTTTCGGGGCTCTGCGCCAGGATGCAGGATGCCGATTTTTACTTCGTTGACAAGCTGGGTGCGTGCTGTATTTTTGAACGGCGGATGCGGGATTTGTTTGTCTTTAATGATTTGCAGAAACCGGGAATAGTTGTCAGATTCCGCTTTTTGATGCGTGCTGATCACTTTCCGGACCCGAAAGTGCCGCATAATAAAGAGAAGTCCGTTTAAATGGTCTGCGTCAGGGTGAGACAGTATGACGGTATCAATAGTGCGGATCTTGTTTTGCCACAAAAACGGCGCCACTATATAAGCGCCAACGTCAAAAACCGAATTGTCGGAAAAACCGCCTCCGTCTATAAGCACTGTCTTGCCTCCGGGCAATTCCAAAAGCGAGGCGTGTCCTCTTCCCACATCCAGTACTGTTATCCGCAGATCCCGGTGTAAAATCCGTCTGTGAATCCAGTATCCGGCATCAGCCGTTATCACCAGCAGAACCACGCAGGCAGCGGCGGCAGTAAATTTGCGGTATCGGCCCCGGCTTTTGCATGCCAGCAGGCCTATGCATATCATCAATGCATAAATGCACGCCACCTCAAGAGCGGTGGGCGTGACCGTATAAAATGAGCTGAACGGAAGGTCTGCAATTGCATATATTACAGATATTGCAGGTTGAAGTATCTGGTCGGTAACGCTTAAAAACCAGGTTCCTGCAGTTTGAGAAAACACAAAAACCAGAGAAGACATTAGGCCTGCCGTTATCACGGCAAAACCGATCCAGGGAACCAGCAGTAGATTGGAGATTATGCCCATGAACGAAGCCTGGTTGAAATAATGCATGACCAGCGGCATGGTGCCGGCGATGGCGAAAGCAGAGACCAGAATAAAGACCGTTCCCCGTTTTAACAGGCGGAGTCTTGCGGTTTGGTGATGGTGTTTTTCTTTTAGAAATGATGTTGCGTAAAACAGGTAAAGGCCGAAAAAAATGGCTGATACCGCCGCAAACGAGAGCTGAAAGGAAATGGAAAAAAGCCCGGGCGGATACACTGCAAGTATGCAGAGTGCTGCTGCCGCAAGAATGTTTACCGGATTGTAGGGCTTTTCCAGAACAAATGCGGCAAAAAAGACCAGCACCATTATCATGGCCCGCTGAGTTGAAGGCGACATGCCTGAAATCATCCCGTAGGCGACCACGGGCAGTACGGTGAGAACGGCCGCCCCTCTGACGGCCCATCCCCGCAGGAGCAGCGACCTGGATCTTAAAAGCAGCAGTTTAAACAGCAGAAAAGCGCATGCGGCAACAATACCCACGTGTAATCCGGAAATGGCCAGCAGGTGACTTACGCCGGCCCGGGCAAAGGCTTTGCGCAGATCCTGATCGATACCGCCGCGTTCGCCGATCACCAGCGCGGAGAGCACTGCCGCGCTGTCTCCGTCGGCCGCATGCCCGATAGCTGCATCAAGACGGTTTCTAAATCTGTGTACTTTATGAGCAATGCCGAGTTTGTCAGAAGGTCTTTCCGATTTTTTGACGTTATGTTTGTCCGAGTACAGGCATCCCCATATATTGCGGTCGGCCATAAACTGTCTGTAGTCGAATCCCCCGGGGTTGCTAAAGTTTTGAAAACTGCGGAGTCCGCCCTTGACCGTGACTCTGTCGCCCGGCTCGAGCTCCGGGCAATCGCCGTAAAAAATTCCACGGATTCGGCCCGGCAAAGGTTTTACGTCCCCTTTTTTCAGGGAAATTGTCGGATTTTCGAGCAGACAATTTGTGCGATATGATTCCACCTCGGCCGGGGCTGCTATAGTGCCGGAGATTTGCACATTACCGGAATCCAGATATGAGGAAACATTTTCGGGCGGAAAATAAGGCGGATGCCAGGGTGACAGTGCAAGAAAACCGAGTGTAAAAAAAAGAACCATTGGAGATATAAGGGCCGGCTTTGCCCGAACCAGCAGGAACACAAGCCTTATGCCTGCCGCTGCAAGAACTGCCCAGGCAATGACATGAACCGGTGTATAAAAAGGGAGATAACGCGCCGGTAATATGCCGGCTATGTAGGCGATGAGCAACGGCAACAGCGGCCGATGGTAAAATGAGCATGGCTCCTTGCGCGAATCTCTGTTTTGGTTTTCGGCTGCTGCAGCCATTTCAGGGATGCTTGGTTTTAGGCGGTGCTGTCCGGGGCGGCGTTTTCCGGCACCCGGCGGATATTTGCACCCAGGCCTCCGAATTTATGTTCAATTGACTCATAGCCTCTGTCCAGGTGATAGACCCGGTTAATACGGGTGGTGCCTTCTGCCACAAGACCTGCCAGCACCAGGGATGCGCTTGCCCGGAGATCGGAAGCCATCACCGGCGCCCCGGAGAGTTTTTCAACCCCGCGCACCATTGCGTTATTCCCTGAAACCTCAATTTCTGCGCCCATGCGCTGGAGTTCCAGCACATGGATAAAACGGTTTTCAAATATGGTTTCTGAAATTATGCTCAGCCCGTTTGCCACGCTCATGAGCACCATGAACTGGGCCTGCATGTCGGTGGGAAAGCCGGGATACGGCAGAGTCTTTATATCCACGCTGCGAATAGGCTGCCCGCCGGTAACGGTAATGGAATTCGTTTCTACATCTACCTTTGCTCCGGTCTCCCGGAGTTTTGATATAATCGCCTTGAGATGTTCGGGCTCGGCTTCGTTAATCCGAATGGTTCCGCCCGTGAGCGCGGCGGCTACCATGTATGTGCCGGTTTCAATACGATCCGGAATAATCCTGGCCGATACAGATGAAAGCTTATCAACCCCTTTTATTGTGATAACCGGGCTGCCCGCACCTGAAATATCCGCGCCCATCCGGTTAAGCATTTCCGCCAGGGCTGCTATTTCAGGCTCTTTTGCAGCGTTTCTGATCACGGTGGTTCCTTTGGCCAGAGCAGCGGCCATCATGAGGTTTTCCGTACCAGTAACAGTAGGTACGTCAAAAAAGATCTCATTGCCTGTTAACTCGGAGGCCTCTGCTTCCACATAGCCGTGTTCCAGGGTGATTTTCGCCCCCAGCCGGGACAAGCCGTCCATATGCATGTTAATGGGTCGTGCTCCGATGGCGCATCCGCCCGGAAGCGATACCCGGGCGCGTTTAAGCCTGGCCACTAGCGGTCCGAGTACCAGAACCGAGGCCCGCATTTTGCGGACGATTTCGTAAGGGGCTTCAATATTGTTTAAATCCCGGGTGTCTATCGAGACACTGCGGTCCCGGCGTTCAACTTCCGCCCCCATGTAGGATATCAGCTGGAGAATGCTTTCAATGTCTTTTAATTCAGGAACATTTTCAAAACAGAATTTGCCCCCGACTAAAAGGGAAGCAGCCAGCATCGGCAAAGCAGCATTCTTGGCGCCGCTGATCCTGACTTCTCCGTTTAACCTGTTTCCCCCTTTAATTAGAATGGCATCCAAGCTGTTTTACCTTAAAGATAGGCGTGTTTTTAAAAAAATTTCTACTCTGCTGAGGCATTTTGCGAAAAAACTGACCCCGACCGCAGGGCTTTCTTTCTATAAAAACCTCAAATGAGGTTAGAAGCTTTTTACGGAACCATCAAAATTTGAAATCTGATCAAAAAACGCCACACTCATTTCCTGGCATGGGAGTGTGGCGCTTATAAGAATGCTTCAGACAATTAAAGATTTTAATAACGCTGCCTCTCGTTTTTTACGGAATTAATGGTGTCCTTTTTCTCCGCCATCTTCAGTTGCAGTGTCATAGATTGTTTTGAGGATGCAGTAGGTAATGCCCGCGCCGATAATGCTCACAGCGAAACCCGCGGCTCCCATGAATACCAGGTGTGCAATGTCCCATTCCCATTCGAATATAAAAGGAAACATATCAGGCCCCTCCTTTATACGGCATTAACTGCCGGGATTGAGTTCTTTTTCCTGCGGAAAAATCGGCAAATACCTGTATGCCAGCATGATCAGGATCGTTCCGTAGGCGATCGGCAAAATTGTGGTGGCGATTTCCTGCCAGGTCGGCATGTACATGTACCAATCCTGGAAAGGCAGCAAAGGAGCCGCCATTACCTGCAAAATCATAACCCACCGGTTAATACCGATTCCTATTACGGCCAGTATCATGGCGCCTGCCAGCAGAAAGTTGTTTTCTCTGCCCTTGCGGGAAATAAGGATAAGTGCGGGCACCAGTCCGCATACCACCAGTTCGGCTATCAGTATCCAGATGCCGTATATCGGGTTGTTGGTGTAGAAATCCATAAGGGCAAAACCCTTTGAAGGGGCTGTTACAGCGGCCCAGTACCAGGTATCCGCTATCTTGGCGATCATGTAGGTAAGCAGCATCCAGCCGGAGATTTTGCCCAGCATCCGGAAAATTTCCTGTTTGACCAGCTTTTTCCCTGCAATTTTTTCTGTAAGCCAGGTGATAAGCACCGTAACACAGGGACCCACTGCGGCTGCAGACCAGGTAAACAAAAAAAAGGTCCACGGCCAGATAAGCAGTCCCTCTCTGAAGCTGAATGGACGGCCGTAGAGTACTCCGGCGACCCCGCCGAGCGAGCCTTGATGGAAAAATGAAAGAAAAACGCCAGTGGCGGCAAATACAGCCATTACTTCGTGCATATTGTGGCTGAAGTGATGGATAAACCGAAACCGGTCAAGCTTGGGGTTTTCAAGCACCACCGGGATAAATTCAATGACCAGCACCCCTAAATACAATGACAGGCAGAATGCCACCTCGGTTAGCATGGAGTGTACGTTTGCGTGCCAGAAGATAAACCACCCCCGAAGCGGCTGACCGACATCCAGGCCCAGAATCAAAAGTGCGGAGCTATAACAAATAACGCCGATTATCACTGCGTAGTTTATAATGCTTTTAAGCTCCTTTCTGCCAATTATATAGGTAAGGAACCCTGAGAAAAAGGCCCCTCCTCCAAACGCGATAATGGCCAGGTCAGCCCATATCCAGAGGGCGAATCCATAGGCATTGTCCATACCGGTCTGATTTAACCCCTTGTACCATACCAGGAACATGGCATAGACGCCCCACAGCAACACGGCGCCGGCCACAGCCAGACCAAGTGCGAATTTTCCGGTGGAGCATCGCTTTACACCTTCTGGAATTGCCGGTGTCGTCATGATCAGTTGACTCCTTGGTGTTTGTATAAGATTTAATGTGATGCTTTCTGCGTTTTACTGGAGTTTCTTGTTTCCCCGGGTGATTCGTTTTCTATGTAATTATCGGTCTTACGCCGTACCCACTTTTTTGAGGTCATGTAATAGACCTTGGGGTTGGTGTTTAACTTTTCAAGCAGTCTGAAAGCTTTCCTGCTTTTGCTCAGCTTATAAACCTGATGTTCGGGGTTTAGAAGATCTCCGAAGGTTATGGCTTTTGTCGGGCAGGCCTCTACGCATGCGGGCTGGTACTCGTCCTCATAAACCTCGTCCCTGCCTTCCAGATAAGCTTTGTTTCTTGCCTTCTGGTAACGATGGTAACAAAAGGAGCATTTTTCCACCACCCCGCGCATACGAACCGAAACATCCGGATTTAAGTATTTTTCCATCTCAGCGGGCCAGACAGGATCCCACCAGTTGAATTTGCGGGCGTGGTAGGGGCATGCAGCCATGCAGTAGCGGCAGCCGAAGCATCGGGTATAGATCTGGCTGACAATGCCTGTGAGATGATCATAGTCGGTTGCCACTGCAGGGCATACCGAAACGCAGGGGGAATGTCCGTCCATGTGTTCGCCGTCGCACTGCATGCATGGCTTGGGGATGTAGCAGATTTCCGTGTCAGGAAAGGGCTTGCCGTTGTCGACCTTGAAAACCCGGATCCAGTTCAGGGTCAGCATCTTGTCGGATTCGTCCTTGCTGAACGGAACGTTGTTTTCCGCATAGCAGGCCACCATGCATGCCCCGCATCCGGTACACCTGTCGAGATCAATTACCATCCCGTAACGTTTTGTACTGGTGTGTTGTTCTTGTTTTGTCATCAAAAACCTCTTTATATGGTTACCGTATCAAGGATGATGGCTGCATTATGCTTTGACCAGCGATGCGCGGCTTGCCCATGCCTTGTTTAGCCCGGATCCGGGTTCGGCAATATCTGCGAGCAGGGCATTGACATTGGCCCCCTTGCCGGCTATGTAAGAACTGAATGCGTTTCTGCCCAGACCGGTGGGCATGGCCACCAATCCCGGCATAAGGCCTTCAAACAGATGAATGCGAACCCTGGCCTCGCCGGCGGGGGTTTTCAAGATCGCGGCATCGCCTTCGGAAAACCCTAATTTTTTTGCAGTCCCGGGATTTAGTTCCACGAATATGTCGTTGTTCCTGATTACGTCGGCATCCACGGTTTTGGTCATAAAGGGTGGGTTTGCCACGGCCCCGCCCGCGATCCGTATAGACGAGTAGGGTAAAAGTGTAAGCGGCATTTTATCCGGATTGCCGGGCAAATCGGCGGGCCGGAATCCGGGCAGAGCATCCGTGTCCTTGCCTGATGGGTTGTTACGTTCCTGCGGGTAGAATTCATATTTACCCGAGGGAGTGTTAAACGCCCTTGCCCATCTGGGCGGAATAAATTCAGAATCCACCCAGTAACCTTGTTTTTCAAGGGTTTCCCATTGCTTGGAAAGGGTTTGTTTTAAAAATTCCTGGTAGTTTTTCCATGGAAAGGCCTGCCCGATGAAACCGCCAAGGGAACCGGCTATCCGGATAATTACATCACCGATATGAAGGGTGTCAAACCGGGGCTTGACCACCGGACGAGTCAAGCCGATCACTCTTGTGGGGGTGCCCGCCGGGGTGGGCACATCCTCGTAGCGCTCCAGAAAATGGTGGTTGGGAAGCAGGATATCTGCATGCTGGGCGGTTTCGTCCATATAAGTGGAAAAACTGGCGATAAATGGAATCTTGTCAAACGCCTTTTTGGCTGCCTCAGTATTGGGCATGGTGTAAAGAGGATTGCCTCCGGTAACGAGCAGCGCCTGGATCGGGGATTCGCCCTTTGCCCTGTTGATAGCTTCGGGAATCCGGTTAAGAAGAAACCGCGTGTTGGGGAACTTGTCCGTACCGGCTTCATCAATTCGCGGCTGCCGGAGTCCTTCAGAGGCGGTCTTGTCGGTCTTCATTTCAGACCAGCTCAGATAATCCGGTTCCGGTACCACCACAACCCCGCCCGGCTGGTTAATGTTTCCCACCAAGGCATTTAAGGCTTGAACGGCCAGGGCTTCATCAAGGCCGCCCGAGGCCAGGTGGCCGCCGCGGCCGCCGATGGCGACCGGTCTTTTGGCGCGGGCAAAACCGCGAGCCAAGGATTCGATGGTGCCTTTGTCAATGCCGGTGGTTTCGGCGACTTTTGCCGGGGGATACTGTCTAAGCAAACTGCGGTACCCCTGGTGCGCCTTGCCGTTTTTATCTTCCCAGTCCTCGAAACCAAAGCAATGGTTGTTTATAAAATTTTTGTTATACAGATTGTCCCTAACGATTACATGAGCAATCCCCAGGGCAAGCGCGCTTTCGGTTCCAGGTTTGGCGGCGATCCATTGGTTTGCCATTGCGGCGGTATCTGATAGTCGAGGCTCTACCTGGACAAGGTTGCTTTTTTTGCCGTTGCCGGGATATAAGGAAAACATCTGTCCCGCTGTTCCCCAGCCGTCCATTAATTCGGCGCCAAAGCTTACAATAAAGTCTGAATTTGCCAGATCATAGCCGAGTGTCCCCTGCTGTCCCTGGGTCAGAGAAAAAGCCAATTCGTAGGCATCAAAAGAAGAAAGCGCCCGTATGAAATTGGGAGACCCGTAGGCGGTTAAAAACCGTTCAAGCAGGTACGCAACGGTGCCCCGATCGGATCCGGCAATGCAGGTTACGGTGTGCGGTTTTTTTTGGTTCCGCAGTGCGGATAGTTTTTCAGAAACCGTGGAAATCGCTTCATCCCAGGAAATCTTTTCCCATCGACCTTCGCCGCGTTTGCCCGCCCGCTTCAAAGGAGACTGTATACGTGACGGACCGTAGAGGTGCTGGGTGGCGGATATGCCCAGGGGGCATATGCTGCCCCGGTTGACGGGGTAATCCGGCTGTCCTTCGATTTTTTTTGCTTGCCCCTTGATTGTACGCACATTGATTCCGCATCCGCCGCCGGAGCAAATGGTGCATACGGATTTCTTGTATATGCTCGGGCCCTCTTCGGGTACCGGCGTCCAGGGCCAGTTCTGAGTCCAGATTGCGATGTCGTCCGTGAGTTTCCAGGGCACCGGCGTCAAAGCCGTGCCGAGAGCTCCTCCGATGACAAATGACAAGAAACATCTGCGATCGATTTTCATGAATTTACCCCTTATTCATATATCCGCATGACACCAGTTGTATTTTTGGTATATTTTAACACTTCAGCTACTTGTGGCACTGGAAGCAATCGCCCTTGCTTCCGGTCTTTTTTAAATGACATGCCGCACAATCGTTCATTTTCTGCCTAGGACCGTGTTCGGCCTCACCTATGGGCAGCATGCTGTATCCCCAGATATCCCGACTGTAGCCGGTAATCCGGTTCTCCTGGTACTCGCGCAGGGAATCGGAATGCCCCATGTCGCCGTGGCATGTTTCGCACTGCATGTCGGATCCCTTTACGTGGGCGGCATGGGAGAAAAACACGCAGGGCGGCTGTTCGGCGTAATTTAACCACGGGACTTCTTTGTCCTTTTCTATATATTCCTCTATAAATTTCTGCTCGTTGGGATTGCCCGTCATGGGATACATGTGACAATCTTTGCATTCATCAAGGCTCGGTGCGCCTGAAAAAGAGCCGTCATCCCTGAAAAAATGGCAGGCCCGGCAGTCGCCGAGCTGCTCTATATGTACCTTGTGGCTGAAATCTATCGGTTGTTCTTTAGTGGAGTAAAGTAGTTTCGGGAAGGCCGTCCAGCCGGTGATCATACTTGCGATGAGTCCGATCAGGAAAAAAACGAATATTACCCAGCCGGAGGATCGATTTACGGCAGAGGCCGTTTGGTTGTCCGATTGTGTGCTCATGGGTACTCCGTTAAAACTGTTGGTGGTTCATCGTTTATTCTTAATACGCTTTATTGTTTATACAAATATATTAAGTATCCGTCCCAAGGTTATCTTCAAGGAAAATCCAATAGCGGGTTTGAATAAAATTGTCAATTAAAAATAGAAAATCGTTTTTCTTTTACTGATAGCTGTGCAGTCCGGGCAACAAGTTCACTCCGAAATAAGTAAACAGCACCGCCGCAAAACCTATGCAGCAGAGAATTGCTATTCTTTTTCCGGTCCACCCCCTCATGAGCCGGGCATGAAGCAGGGTGGCGTAAATCAGCCAGGTAATCAGCGACCATGTTTCCTTCGGATCCCAGCCCCAGTATCGCCCCCAGGCCTGGTTGGCCCAGATAGCACCGGTAATGATGCCAATGGACAAAAAGAGAAATCCGAACGTAATCATCTGGTGGGTTAAATCATCCAGAGAGTCGAGGTCCGGGATACGGTCTGTAACGCCTGAAGCCGGATTGTTTTCCGCCGACTTGATCAGGTACAGGAGGCTGATGCCGCAGGCTATGGCAAATGCGGCATAGCCGATAAAGCAGGTTATAACGTGAGCAATAAGCCAGTTGCTCTGCAGCGCAGGGATCAAGGGCTCAATGTTGCTTTCCACCGAGGGAAGCGACGCATAGGCCACGGCCAGAAATGAGAACAGCGAGGCAAACACACCGATGGTGCGTACTTTGTACTTGAACTCAACAAACAGGTAAATGCCGGCCACGCAAAGGGCAAAGAAAATCAGTGATTCGTAGATGTTTGACAGGGGTACGTATCCGTATCCCATTTGGTGGGATTCGATCCAACGAAGCACAAACCCGGCGGCATTTCCGGCAGCCGCGGCAATCAGGGTCCAGGTGCCCAGCTTGCCGGGCAGTTCTTTTTTAAATATCCAGCAGCCGATGTAGAATACCAGGGCCAGGCCGTAGATAAAGGTAATAACGGATATGAGAATTGCGCTGTTTGGCATAATGAGATCCTGATCCAATTATTGATATTTGTTTTGCTTTCGGTTTATGAAATTTTGCCGGTTTGCCGGGCCATCCGGTCCAGCTTTTGCGCCAGGCGTTTTACCGCGTTTTTTGTCCCCGTACGGTTGCGCTGCGAAATTCCGGCTACCAAGATCCGTGCGCCGTTGTCCTCCGGCTGCAATTCTATGCATATTTTACGGTGAAACATGAAAAACGTGACATAGCAACCTGCAATCATTATAATAAATCCTGTATACACTACCGGAACTCCCGGATCACGGGCAATTTGCAGACCGGTATATTGGATAAACTCCACATCCTTTACTGAAATCTGATATTGACCGCCCCGCATTTTGTCAAAGGACGGATGATTGACAGGCAGCAGCAGAGGCCGAGGTTGTCCGGATTCCGGCTTCAGCATGCCAAGAAACGAGGGGCCCATGTTATGTCCCCGCAAGGAAAAGCTGTTTGAGTAATCCCTTATAATCAATTCACCGCTGCCTTCAGGCAGATCCACGGTCTCTCCGATAGCAGCTTTTTTTGTGATCCGCGTACCGTCTTCGTTGTCGGTAAATACCACGTTGAAGGAACCTGACGGGGTTTTGCCGTAGGAAGACTGGAATATTGTTATGCCCTTGTAGGTAAGGGGGGCGTTTACCCGCAGCTTGTGTGTAACCGCCACTTTGCCGTTGTCTATAATGGCGATATCAGATCTGTATTCTTTGGGCCTGCCCGACGGGTAGTGAGATACATTAAAATCGTCGCATCGTATGGCAAAACCAAATTTTTGGGTTTGATTTGAGTTTTTAAGGGAAAAGGCCTGCCGCGTCTCGCCGGCCGGGATATTCACGTATCCTTCGAACCCGAAAATAGATCCTATAAGGCCTCCGAGCATTAAAAGCAGCACGCTGAAATGCACGGCATAAACCCCCAGCCGGGTCCAGCGGCCTTTTTCTCCGAAGATCATTATACCCTGATTTTCGGGCGGATTTTCCACCTTGATGTTTCGAAAATGCTTGCGCATATAAGGCTCAAACATTTTTTTCAAAGCCTCGGCAGAGGCGCCCGCCGCCTGCCATTGAACCCGGCCCGCAGATTTTCGGAATCTTTCCGGCTGATATGCCGGGGTTTTGGGGAAAATGATCCTCCATGTGGATTTGAGCCGCTGGATGGAACAGACTATAATATTGACAATCAGGACGCATAAAAGCAGTCTGAACCACCATGAGTGGTACATGTCAAACATGTTAAGGGATTCGAGCACTGTATAAACAGGCTGTCCGAATTTTCTTTCGTAGGCGGCGGGATCCGCATTCTGAGGGATGACTGTGCCTATGATCGAGGTTGCTGCAAGGGTCAGGAGCAGAACAACCGAAAGCCGAACTGAGGCAAAAAAATGCCATATGCGTTCAATTGCCGTCCCGTTTTTATTTTTGGTTTTCATACGAGTTCCTTGGACCGGAAGTTTACAGATAAATTTTTCTTTTCATATCAGATCCAGGTCCAGGGGGCAAGAAGTAGTTGTTATACACAGGAATTGTCTCAGTAAAAGACTCCTTCTTGCGTTTTCTACAGGATTTGTTTATATAAAAATTATAAAGACGGGATAAAAAATACATCAAACAGCAAGGAGACCACATGAAGGTGAAACATCATATTTTTATTATTGGCGCCCTGTTTGCCGGGATTACGGCTGCGGTAGCACTGTCCGGATGCCGGGCTACCACCCGGGACATATCGCCGGATGAAAGCATACATTATGATGAGGCCTATGATTTCAGCGACAAGAAAAAAATCGTAAATGATCTTGTAGACTCCCTGGTCCAAAAGTCTCCCCTGAGCCGCGGCGAAGCAAGGCCTGTGGTTATTATCTATGATGTGGCCAACCGGACCTCGGAGCATATCAGCACCTCCGGCATCACAGACGATATCCGTTCAGAATTGCTGTCCAGGGGTACTGCCAGGTTTGTCAACCGCAGGCAGCGCAGTTCCATTCAAAAAGAACTGGAATACCAGTACGGCGGCAATGTGGAGCCGGCGACCAGGGTTGAGATGGCCCGTCAGGTGGGCGCTGAATACATGATAACCGGTACCCTTCGTTCAATTAGAAAAAGGCAGCCCAGGCAGGCCAGGCTCAAGCGCAAAACACTTCAGTACTACAGCCTGACCCTTGAGCTGACCAGCCTTGAAACCGGGCTGATCGAATGGAGCGACAGCGCGGAAATCGCGCGTGAGGCGGCAAAACCGTTTATTGGGTGGTAATGGCGGTCTGGCGGTCCAAAAGTCGGCGTCGTGTACTTCCCGGCCCGGCAAAGCCCTGCAGCCGACATTTCCATGTGGCGGCCGGTGTGTTTTTATGCTGTATCATGGCGGTATCCGGGTGCGCCTCGGGCAAGCTTGCCCGGGCGCGTACGGAATTCTATCGCGGAGATATACAGCAGGCAGCCCAAACCCTGGAAGATCCGGACAAGGTGCCCAAAAGGAGCCGGCTGCTGTATTTCATGGAAAAGGGGTTGGTGGAATTCGAGGCCGGCAAATATGAGCAGAGCATTAATGCCCTGCGCAGCGCCACCGGGCTTATGCCAGACCAGGAAGTCATCAGTGTAAGCCGTCAGGGTGGCTCCCTGATTACTTCGGAGCGGATTACGGATTACAAGGGCGAATATGCCGAGCGTCTTTTTGTGCATACCTACCTGATGATGAACTATCTTTTGATCAGGAAGTATGAGGATGCCCTGGTGGAAGCAAAACAGGCTCTGGAAGTAATCAATGCCTATCCTGACGCCTGCCGCACTGATTATTTTACCCGTGCTCTGATAGCTCATTGCTTTGAAGTGACAGGGGAGGCAAACGGCGCCTACATTGAATACAGGAAACTGGCCGAGGACATTCCGGATCCGCTGCCGGTGGCAAAACCTTTGTACAGGCTGGCAGTGCGATTGGGTTTTGCAGATGAAGCCGAGAAATATGCAGGATTGCTAAAGGAAGCGGGCAGGAGTGTGCCAAAGGGGCGGCCCGAAGCCGAGCTTATCGTTTTTGCGGCACAGGGCCGGGGGCCTGTGAAAATTCCCAAAAACATTGTGTTGCCGCCTTCTATCCGTTTTTCGTTTGTCGGATACCAATCGAAAACCCGGGGGTTTGCAGGCCCGGTGATCAAGGGAAATGCGCTGTACGGGCAGCTCAGTATTACCACCGATGTAACAGAACTATTAAAAAGCTCCCTGAATGAAAGGGCTTCCCGCATTATTGCCAAAGAGAGCGCGCGTGTGGTGGCCAAAGAATCCATTGCTTCCAATATTGAGGATCCGGCAGTTGAAATTCTGGTGCGGATAGCCTTTTTTCTGACAGAAGAGCCCGACACCAGGGCCTGGGAAACCCTGCCGGCCTACCTTACAATGCTGCGTACTACTCTTTTACCCGGCAAGCACCGTCTTGAAGTGGAATGCTCCGGGCAGGGAGATATAGGCCTGCCTGAAATCACGGTGATCCACGGTGACTCCCGGCGATATTATCATTATGCGGTGAGGTTTGATAGATAATAAATACCACTACATACGCCTCAGAAATTTCAAACTGTTTGAGGCCGCAAGGCCGCTTTTTAGATGTGAGCAGGCAAGTTGCTCTTTAAGTGTCCGATCTTTTTCCAGTCCATTCCGAGAAGACCGGCTGAAACCCGGTCTGTTTCCACCGGCTCGTATCCGGCTACCAGTTTTCCCACAGGCGGGTTACATTTCCGGCCGCCCAGGTGCGAGTCCGGCATTGCCACGGATGCATCCATCAGGGTAAGGTCGGGGGACCGGTAGCAGTTAAGATCAAATATTGCAGACTGCAGATCACTGTGAAAGGCCGCCTTGTTCCACCCCGTTCCCGAATAGTGAGAGGGCGGGGCAAACCCCATCATGTTTTTCATGGTGCCGGTAAATCCTGATAAAGTATGTGCTTTTAGCACCGGTACTGAAATAATAAAATGAGACAGGGCGATTTCAGGCAGGTAGAATTGCGGGAATCTTTTGCATTGCCGGTTTTCAAGCCGTACGGTCGGTTCGGCGTTTAGATCGATAAGCGTGACGTTTTTCTCTGCCGCCAACTGCGTGAAGCCAAGCGCGTCAAAGATTTGCATTCCCTTGTAGGCCGGGTCCCCGGTACCTTCCGCAATAACGATCTCAGCCTTCGGGTTGCAGGCGCGGATATAGTCTATAATACTCTCACAGCAACGCGGTGATGTGGTAACCGGAAAAGGATCGGCTGTGACCAGGTTGGGCTTGAGCAGGATGCGTTTTTGTTCTCTGATTGCATGATTTGCCAAGATGGAATCAAAGGCTTCGGCTACAGAAGCTTTGTATGTTGTGAATTCAATGATCGCCGGTTTCATCAGTTCATCGCTTTTTCTGGTTTTCTTATTGATTCCGGTTTTGGTCGACTGGATTCCGCGATGCGGGACGCACCCTTATGACCGCGGCCTTTGGATTTTCCAGGTAGGTTTCAGCCATTCGGTTTACGTCTTTAACATTGATGGATTTATAATCTTTGAGCAGAGTCCGGCTCCATTCCAGCTGGACCGGATGGCGGGCTGCGCCTTTGAGCACCGTGTTTATCCAGTAGTCATTGGTTTTAAGCTGCTCTTTTATGCCGGTCAAAGTCGGCTCCAGGGCCCTTTTTAGCTCGTCGCTGGTGGCTCCGTTTTGACTCAGATTTTCGGCTATGGTTTTTATGGCTTTTTCCACGGCTTCAGCATCATCAGGATCAATAACGGTATATCCGGCAAAAACACCGTAATTCGAATAAACACGGCTCTGTTTGTTATATGCTGTTTGTGAGTAGGAAGCTCCCATTTCTTCCCTTATGCGAATGCGCATTCTGTCAGAAAATATTCTGGAGAGAATCGAAAGGCGCCTTGTCTTTTCGATGTTCCAGATATCTGTGGTTGGATAAGCGGCTACCACCAAGCCCTTGGAGATTTTGGTAGGCACGGAAATACTTGTTGTTTTTCCTTCCGGAAAATCAGGGTTTTGGAGATTTTCGGGCTCCTTGTTCCCGGTTCTCTCCGGTCGACTGCCGAAAAAGACCGATGCCTCCCTTATTATATTGTCTGTGTTAATATCGCCAACCACTGCGACTTCCACTGAAGCATTATCGAATGCCGGCTTTATCCATTTGCGGATGTCCGGCAGCCCGGTTTTTTCAACCGCTTCGAAGGGCGGAAGTCCGAACCGCGGGTCTCCGCCTGCAAGAAAACGGCTTCCCTTAAGCGGCATTGCTCCCTGCACCGAATGGGAAAGGTATTCATAGTGCTGTTTGAATTGGTCGAGCGCCAGGCGGTGGGCCTGCTTGCGCAAGCCCGGGTCAAGAAGGTGAGCGTAGAGCAGTTCAAACAGCAGGCGGGTTTCCTCGGGCACCGAACTGGCGGATAAGACGAATTTATCCTCTTCTACTTCAAACGACACCTCGGTGCTTTTTCCTGCCAGGGCCTGTTTTAGTTCTTCACGGTTGAGCTGTCCAAGGCCGCTTAAATTTATCACTTTTTCAGACATCTCTGCCAGGGCCGGTTTGCTGGATGGTTCTGCGGATTCGCCGTATCCAAAACTGGCTGCGGCCAGGACCTGATTTGCTTTAAAGTCGGTTTTTTTTACCAGAAGTGTAACGCCGTTTTCAAAAACTACCCGGGTTACGCCAAGGTTTTCTATTTTTTCCCGGTTTTTGATTTCTCCGGCTTCATGGGGTGCGGCCAGGTATGGAAACTTTACGTCTTCTTTATTCTTTGGCTTTTTTACCTGTTTTTTCCGGCTTTGCATGTAGACGGCTTTTATCCTGTCTTCGGGCGGCGTGCTGTTTTCCGTCAAATCCGCGTTTCCTGTTACGAGCAGAAGCCGCTGACCCGGAGCCCATTGTTTTTTAAATTCCTGATGAAGGGAGGAGGGGGTTGTCGCATCAATTGCAGGCTGCAGCAGGTCAAGGCGCTGCCGGGGCGACTGAAATACAAGCTCGCTGTTTAAATGATGAATGATTTGTCCTGCGATATGGCTGCTCTGCCGTGTAGAAGCGCCTTTTACCTCCTGCTTGAGCCGTGAGGTATATTCTTTTTGAACGCGTTTGACCTCTGATGCCGTGAAGCCGTGTTCAAGCGCTTTGCGCAGTGACTGTTCAATTGCCGAAAATGCTTGTTCCCAGTTTTTAGGCGCGCAGTCGGCGTTTATTTCCGCGGATTTGACAAATTTTAGATAGCGGCCGGAACTGATGCTTGCATCTGTAAAAGGAGTATCCGGCTTGTTAAGCATGGCTTCCAGACGGTGGTTTACGATCTGATTGGCCATATCAGCGGCCAGGCGGCTGCGCTGGTATTCCGAGGTATCGGCTTTCAGAGGCTGCTTGGTTATGGCCTCTATTGCAACGCGGGTGCCTCCGGATTCCGGTTCATGGTGGTAAAAAGGCTCGATTCCCTTATGATTCACCTGACCGAAGTTTGGCGCCGGCTTTTGCGGAGCCCGGGGTTTAAGATCTGAAAATTGTTGTCTGATGAGCTTTTCCGCGGTGTCAGGGGTAAAATCGCCCACCACGACCAGGATAAGCCTTTCCGGCCGATACCAGGTATCATAGAAGGTTTTCAGTAGTTTGCGGTCTGTGTTCTTTATTACGGATTCGATGCCTATGGGAAGTCTTTTTGATACCCTTGCATGAGGAAGTTCGAATTTAAAAGTCTTCTTGAAGGTCCTGTAGCCCGGAGTATCGCGGGTGCGTTTTTCGGCCAGTATCACCTTGCGTTCCTGTATAACATCTTTTTGTTCAAGCAGGGCCTCTGCTGCAAAGTCGTGCATTACAAGCATGGCTTCCGAAAGCATCTTCTTGTCGCCGCCCGGAAGGTCAAGATCATAAACAGTCTGGTAGAAACCCGTGCTGCCGTTTACATCGGGGCCGAATTCCATGCCGATGCGCTGGAAGTACTTGATCAGTTCGCCGGGCGGAAAATTACTGGTGCCGTTAAACAGCATGTGTTCCAGAAAATGGGCCACACCCCTCTGGTTTTCTGTCTCTTGAAAAGAGCCCGCATCCACGGCCAGGTGCATGCTGACCCTGTCTTCCGGCTTTGCGTTTTTCATCATTATATATCTGAAACCGTTGTCCAGGGCGCCGAAAATCAGATTCGAAGATGGGGAAAGGTCGCTGTTTTCGTGGGGCCAGGACCGGTTTTGGGGTGTCTTTTGAGTTGTTTGCGCCGCTGCAAGCGAAACGAAAAGAAAGGCAGAGATCGCCAGGGCGGCAAGCGCCGCCCAAAACAGACGTTTGGACGAAGAAAAAGTTTTTGTTTTCAAGGGCTTGTCCTAACTTGGTTTTGCTGAACCGGTTTGATTAAGTTGAATCATTATCCCATAATCCATAATCTCGACTTGTCTGCCCGTCAAGTCCCTCTTTTCCTTTTTAGGAATTCAGCTTGAACAGATGTGTCCGCTGTGGTATTGAGCTTTACAATTTTGAAAATCGTTGGTTTTGTGTTATTTTACGTTTTATTTTGAAAACTTCAGGCGGATGTTTTCATGGAATATTTCATTCTGATTGTCGGGTTTACCATCGGATTCTACATGGCCTGGAACATCGGGGCAAACGATGTGGCCAATTCCATGGCATCGGCCGTGGGTGCCAAGGCCATTACCCTGCGGCAGGCCATTTTCATTGCCGGTATATTAAATATCGTGGGCGCCGCCTTTATCGGATCCCACGTCACTGACACTATCCGCAAGGGTATTGTGGCACCGCAGGTGCTGGACGATCCTCAGATTGCGCTTGCAGGTGCGCTCGCCGCCCTGCTTGCAGCCGCCCTGTGGGTCTCGTTTGCCACATGGAAATCACTGCCGGTTTCCACTACCCACTCAATCGTGGGCGCCATGATAGGCTTCGGAATTGTCACGGGCGGTTTTTCCGTGATCAACTGGGCCGGTCTGGCCGCTGTGGTGGCAAGCTGGGTCATATCTCCTGTATTTGCGATGGTGATCGCCTTTATCATGTTTAAGACCATTGTCAGGATGGTTTTGTCCAGGGCTGATCCGGTGGCGGTCGCCTTCAGGCTTTCGCCTGTATTTATAGGCCTTGCAGTTTTTGTCATTGCCATGTCTTTTGTGTTTAAAACCCCCCTAGGCAAGCATCTTGACCTGGGCACTCCGGCGGTTATTCTGATATCTCTGGTGCTGGCAACAGTTATGGGATATGCCGGCAAAAAGGCTTTGATGGTGTTTAGAAATGTTCGTACAGGAGAGGAGGGAGCGGAAGGAATTTTTCGTCGCATTCAGATCGGCACCTCCTGCTATGTAGCCCTGGCGCAGGGGGCAAATGACGTGGCAAACGCAATCGGCCCCCTGGCGCTGATCTATTTTCTGGTCAAGACAGGTAAAGCAGGAACAACTGTTCCGGTCCCGTTTGTTCTGCTGCTGTTCGGCGGACTCGGCATCGCGGTGGGAATTGCCATGGGAGGAGCCCGTGTGATCCGAACCGTGGGCGAACGGATTACCACCCTTAGCAATCCCCGCGGATTTTCAGTGGATTTTGCAGCCGCTACTACCGTACTGGTTGCTTCCAAAATGGGTCTGCCGGTTTCGACCACGCACGCAGCGGTCGGAGGGGTCATGGGTGTAGGGCTTGCAAGAGGGCTGGAAGCAGTCAATTTTGGTGTTATTTTTAGAATTATGTTATACTGGGTGCTAACTGTTCCCATGGCGGCGGTCACCAGCATGGTGCTCTTTAAAATCATCGATATTTTTATGTAATTATCCTTCTCAAGGAGACGGTTCATGCGTATCCCCTTTTTTTCCATGTTTATCACTTCCCCTTTTGACGCATTGCAGGAGCATGCCGAGAAGGTCAAGGAATGTGCCTGGGCGTTCCAGCAGGCTATGGAGTGTTATGCCTCCTCAAGATGCGAGGTTTTCGAGGAACATCGCCAGGAAGTAATACGGATTGAACAGGATGCTGATGCAATAAAACGGCGTATTCGGGGTCATTTGCCCAAGGGCGTTATGCTGCCTATGGAAAAGTTCCAGTTGTTTCAGTATCTAAGGGAGCAGGACAAGGTGCTGGACGCGGTGCAGGAAGCATTGAACTGGCTTTCCCACCGGAGCGAACAGAATATTCCTGAGACCCTGGAGCGGGATTTTTTCCTTCTCGTCGATGCCGCCATTGAACCTACAGAGGAATTAAGCCGCATGGTCGGCGAAGCCAGGATTTATTTCAGGAATTTTTCAGAAAAGCAGAGAAAAAAAGTCAAGGAGATCATTTCCAATATCCGCCAGATGGAACATGACGCAGACCAGCGCGAATATGCTCTTATCAGGAAGATTTTTCACAATGAAACCGATCCCGTCTCGTCTTTCCACCTGGTAAGACTTGCTGAAATAATCGGCAGCATTGCGGATCATTCGGAAAATGCAGGGGACATGATGCGGGCGATGATTGCCAAATGACCCGGAGTGTTAAAAAAAAGCCCACCTGATATATAAAATAAGGGCGCCCCAGGTAATGATGCATGTCAGGTAAGAGTACCAGTTCACCGGCCGCCTGGCTTTGCCGTAGCTGTCCACCCTGCCCACCCTGGTTTTGCAGGAAAAACAGTTTGTTGCGTCGATGGGGAGACTTACAAAGCACTCCGGGCAACGCTTTACCAGAAAGTTGTGGCGTGCGGGCGGGGATTTCTTCCCCCTGCTGAATATTCCCATTTTACCCCGGTTTATTTGTTGAGAATTGATCTGATATTTCTATCTTGCTGGACTCTCTGAGCGCTGACAGCCATTTTTCCACCGCCTGACGTTGCTTCATGGGTTCCAACTCGGCCAGGACGGCCTTTTTTTCTGCTTGAAAGTCAGATTTGTCAGGCTCTTTTCGTGCCGAAAGCGAGATTACATAGAAAATATATTTCCCGCCGGATATGACCGAGTCCGAAACCGGGTTGTCGGTGCGCAGGGAAAACGCGGCCGATGAGATCCGGGCATTTTGTCCTATGCCGGGTACGGGTTCCTTGCGTTTGAAAAATTCGGTGGTGCTTGCTTTGATATCGGCTTTCTCTGCGGCTTCCAAAAAGCTTTTTTCCGTTTTGACCTGTTCCAGAAAAATCTGTGCTGCTTTTCGGGCTCCCTGAGTCTTTTTTTCCCTCAGGGCCTCGGAGCGGACCTCTTTAATTACGGATCCGAGTTCCGGAACGTAAGGCTCCTGTTTTTCGACCGGCTGGATCAGAAAGTAGTCCTCTCCGATTTCCTTGACCCCGCTGATTTCCTTTAAAGGAAGGGAAAATGCGGCTTTGGCAAAAGCCGGGGAATTTTCCGTGCCTTCAGGTCCCTGCTTTTTCGTGAAAAAACCGGTGGTTTTAAGTGAAAGCCCCAGGTCTTTTGAATTTTTGATCAGATCCTCGCCGCCGAATGATATATTGTATACTGAATACGCCTTTTCATAAGCGATATCTTTGGCTTTCCTGAGCGCAAGCTTTTGCCGGATTTTTTCTTTCACCTCGTCTATTGGTTTTACAGAAGCCGGGGTATGATCTTCGGCCTTGATTATGTGCCATCCGAACCGGGTTCTCACGGGGGGGCTGATTTCGCCGGGCTGCATGGAAAATGCCTGATCTGAAAAAGGTTTGACCGCGTCATTTTTTTCCAGGGTGCCGATATACCCGCCGTCCGCAGCGGAAGGCCCTTCGGAGAATTTTCTGGCAAGTTCAGCAAAATCCGCACCCGAGCTGGCTTTTTCCATTATTTCAGCAGCTTTTTTGCGTACTTCCTGCACGGTTTTTTCATCGGCATCTTCCGGGACTTTCAACAGAATGTGGCGCGCTTCCACTGTTTCAGGGGTCGTGAACCCGGATTGATTTGAGTGATAATAATCGTTGATTTCCGCTTTTGTAACCTGAACCTTGTTAAGATAATTTTCCGGTGCAAAACGGATGTACCTGGCTTTTATTTTCGGCTCGGTTTTGTAGCTGTCTTTGTGTTTTTCAAAATACTGCTCGACCTCCTTTTCCGAAACCGACACATTGTCAAAGTCCTTTCCGGAAAATTTTGCATAGCGGATTTTGACCTCGGTATTTTTCCAGTTGAACCACGCCCTTGCCTCATCTTCTGATACCGGGACTGCGTTGGCTACAATATTTTCAACCATGCCTGTTATTATATTTTCTTTCTGGAGGGCTTCAAAGGCTTCCGGCGAAAGACGGCTTCGGCTGAGTACTTGTTTGTAGCGCTGCGGGTCAAAATTTCCGTTGCTTTGAAAAGCCTGGATCCCCGCTATGGAGTTGGCAAGGACCTGATCGGGCAGACGCAGGTTGTTTTTTTCTGCCACCTGCATAATCAGATGTTTTTTTATCAGCCGGTCTATGGCCTGCTGCCTGAGGTTGAGCCTTTCGATCATTTCCTGATCCAGGCGGCTGCCGAAGCGCTGTTCCAGATTCTGCACAATCATTTGGTATGTTTGCTGATATTCCTTGATGCTTATCGGCTTGCCGTTGACTCTTGCCACTTCGGACTGACGATTGGAGTAAAAGCTGCCGGCTCCCATGAAAACAAAGGCGAGGACGATAATACCCAGAAGAATTTTTATCATCCACGACCCGGCGCTTTTGCGCATTGAGCTTAGCATGTATTTCCTCTTTTATGAGATGTTTATTCAGGTCAAATATATTATTGATTAATCAGGCTTTTGTCAAGTTTGATGGTTTCCAGACGTTCCGGACTTTTTATTCGGCGGAATCTCCGGCATCCCCCCGAAGAATTATCCGGCAGTCGGCCACTGTAGCCCCCTGGCCCTGAGGATGAACAAGGAGGGGGTTAATATCCATTTCCTGGATTTGGGGATGCTGGAGCGCCATGTCTGAAAGCCCGACCAGAAGTTTTTCCAGTTTTTCAATATCCGCCTTTTCCTGGCCCCGAAAACCGTCTAAAATCTTATAGCTCTTAATTCCCCTGACCATGCTCCGGGCCTCGTTTCGGCCGATAGGCGCCAATCTGAATTCAACATCCTGAAATATCTCCACAAAGATCCCACCGAATCCAAAGACTATCAAGGGCCCGAAGTGGGGGTACCTGTTTACGCCCATAATTACTTCATGACCCGACGGTGCCATCTTTTGAACCAAAACTCCCTTCAGTACGGCTTTCGGGTTATAGGTGCGGCAATTGTTGACGATTGATTCAAATGCGTCACGCGTCTCTTGTTCGTCCTGAATATCGACTTTCACGCCCCCCGCGTCCGACTTGTGAAGAATCTGTTCGGAGACGATCTTCATTACCACGGGAAATCCCATTCCGGAGGCGGCATTGACCGCCGCATCCGCATCCTCGGCCAGTTTTGTCGGGAGAACGTCAAACCCGTAGCATTCCAGCAGACCGAGGCCGTCGAGCTCGCCGAGCATGGTCTTGCCGTTTTTCAGGCAGTTTTCGATGATATCTGCCGCCTTTTGCCTGTCATGCTTTAACTTAAACTCGGCCAACTGTTGGCGATTGAGCCAGCTCGCATATCTATACAAAACCCCGAAGGCCCTGGCCGCGTTTTCAGGGAACTTGAAGACCGGATAGCCGTGTTCCTGGAGATATTCAACCCCCCTGGAGACGTCTACCACCCCCATAAAACAGCTCAGGATCGGTTTGTTTGAAGTTCTGGCCACTTTGACCACGGCTTCGGCGGTGGCCAGGGCATTGGTCATGGACTGGGGGGTGAGGATAACAAGCGCCCCGTCTACTCCTTCGTCCTTAATTACGGCCTCAAGAGCCTGTTTGTAACGTTCCTGGGCGGCATCTCCAATAATGTCTACGGGATTGTTAAGGTTGGCCGTGGCCGGCAAGTGGCTGGAAAGGGTTTCTATGGTCTCCTGGCTGAACTCGGCAAGCTTTAGCCCCGAGGAGATCGTCATATCCGTGGCCACGATTCCCGGTCCGCCGGCATTGGTCACAATAGCGACCCGATTGCCTGCCGGGAGCTTGCGGGTCACTTTCCCGAGCCGGCTTTCCTGTTTATAGGTAAAGACTCCCGCAAAATCAAACAACTGGTTGATGGTCTCCACCCTAATGATCCCCGATTGCTGAAAAATGGCGTCATATACACCTTCTGACCCGGCCAGCGAACCGGTATGTGAAGAAGCGGCTTTGGCACCGGCAGCGGTGCGTCCGGATTTGATAGCCAGAATAGGGGTTCTTCTCACTCCTGAGGTGATGTTTTTCACGGCTTCAATGAATTCCGGTCCCCTGCGCAGCTCTTCAATATACATCATAATCACTTCGGTATCCGGGTCCTCATGCAGATACTGCAGCAGGTCAAGCTCATCCACATCAGCCTTGTTGCCGATTGATATAAACTTGGAGAATCCGAACTGTCGGTCTGCTGCCATATCCAGCACGGATGTACACAAGGCCCCGCTCTGGGAAATAAAGGAAATATTTCCGGCTTCGGGCATTCGCGTTGAAAAACTTGCGTTTAATCTAACCGAAGATACAGGGTTGATAACTCCGAGGCAGTTCGGCCCTATTAACCGCACCCCGGCATTCCTGCACAGTTCGGCAATCCTGTTTTCCACTTCCAGGCCTTCCCCGCCTACCTCGCGAAATCCAGCGGAAACGATAACAATTCCGCCGACGCCTTTTTCAATGGCTTCCTCAACCGCTTGTAATGCAAGTTTCGGGGGCAGAATGATCATGGCCAGATCCACCCCCCCGGGGATTTCTTGAATTGAAGAATAGGCCTTGACGCTTAAAATCGATTTTGCTTTTGGATTTACAGGATAGAGAACACCGGTATACTCGTTTCTTAAGATGTTTTTAAAAATGTCATGTCCCACCTTGCCGGGCGTTGTTGAGGCGCCCAATACAGCCACTGATTGAGGCGAAAAAATATAGTCCAAATTTTCCATTGATATCATGCTCCTTTACCATACATAAAAAACCTATTTATTATTTAACAAAGCAGATGTTCTCCAAGTAAAAAAATCCTTCAGCCTCCGCTGCCGGATATTTATATACATTTTAAGAATAGCAGTATCGCATCTCTGGTCAAGGCAAAAAAGGATAACACGGGATTTTATTATTGGGAAAGTTTTAAAAATCTGGCATTGACCGCAACGATCACTGTGCTAAGCGACATTAGAATCGCGCCTGCCGCCGGTGACAACAGGACCCCCCAGGAATACAGCACTCCGCCGGCCAGAGGAATGGCAAAGGCGTTGTATCCGGTGGCCCACGCCAGATTCTGCAGCATCTTCCGGTAGGTGGCCCGGGACAGGCCAAGGATGGCCGCTACATCCAGCGGGTTGCTTCTGACCAGGATAATATCCGCCGCCTCCACTGCCACGTCCGTGCCTGCGCCGATGGCGATTCCTACATCCGCCTGGGCCAGGGCCGGGGCGTCGTTTACCCCGTCTCCGGTCATGGCCACGGTCAGGCCGCGGGACTGGACTTCCTTGACCTTGTCGGCCTTATCCTCTGGAAGCACTTCGGCAAAATAATCATCCAGCCCGATTTCTTCGGCCACCCAGCGGGCCACTTGTTTATTGTCCCCTGTGAGCATCATGCACTGGATGCCCATTTGTTTGAGTTTGGAGACGGCCTGTTTTGATTCGTCCCGGATGATGTCTGCCAGGGCCACGGCACCGATTAATTCGTCGTTGATTAAAACGAACACCACTGTCTTGCCATCGGCATTGAGCTTGTCGATCCGGTCATCATTTGTTGATATGTTGTTTTCCCGCAGATACCCCGGGCTGACCACTTTTACGTCTTTGCCGCCGATCTCGGCCTGAGCCCCCTTGCCCGTGATGGACCTGAAGTTGGCAGCTTCATGATGGTTTTCCACCGCCCCGGCAATCCCTTGTGCCACGGGATGCGCGGATTGGGCTTCCACGGCAGCGGCATACCCGAGCAATTCATCTTCGCTGTAATTGTCGGAAAAACTCAGGGTGTCGGTCACGCCGAACCGGCCTTGGGTCAGTGTGCCGGTTTTGTCGAAAATAATGGCCCGGATGTTTCGGGCCTGCTCGAAGGCGGCCCGATTCCGGATCAACAGGCCGTTTTGGGCCGAAATTGCGGTGGATACCGCCACTACAAGAGGAACTGCAAGGCCCAGCGCATGCGGGCAGGTGATCACCATGACTGTCACGGTGCGCTCCAGGGAAAAGGCAAAATCTCTGCCGATAAGCCCCAGCCAGATAACCATGGTAACAGCGCCGCAGGCAAGCGCAATAATCGTCAGCCACAGAGCAGCCCGGCCGGCCAGATCCTGGCTTCTGGACTTGCTTTGCTGGGCCTGCTCCACTAAGTCAAGCATCTGGGCCAGATAGGAATCCCGGCCGGTTTTTTGGACCTCCACGGTCAAGGCACCTTCGCCGTTGACCGACCCGCCGATGACTTGCCCGCCGGTTTGCCTGGCAACAGGCATGGATTCTCCGGTAAGCATGGATTCATTTACAGCGCTTTGGCCGGCTACCACTTCTCCGTCAACAGGGATTTTTTCACCGGGCTTGACCAGCACCCGGTCTCCGGCCTGAATTTCCTGGATGGAAACGTCTTCTGTGTTGCCGTCTTCCATGATTTTATGAGCATCAGCCGGCATTAACTTTGCCAGCTCCTCCAGAGCGCGGGACGCCCCCATGACCGAACGCATCTCTATCCAGTGCCCGAGCAGCATGATATCGATCAGGGTTGCGAGTTCCCAGAAAAATATCTTGCCGGCCAGGCCGAATACCACCAGGCTGCTGTAGATATAGGCTGTGGCTATGGCAACGGCGATCAGGGTCATCATGCCGGGCTGGAGCTTTTTGAGCTCATCATGTATGCCTTTTAGAAACGGCCAGCCACCGTAGAAAAAAATACCCGTGGAAAGTCCGAACAGGACATATTGATCTCCGGCAAATCCGACTTCCCGCAGCCCCAGAAAGGACCGTATCATGGGGGAGAAAAACAGCACCGGCACTGTCAGGGCCAGCGATATCCAGAATCGTTTCTTGAAATCCGCCACCATATGGGCGTGATGCTCCCCGTGGCCTCCCTGTCCGCCGTGATCACCATGGCCTTTTTGCCCGTGCGCCCCTGCGTGCCCGTGGGCAGGCGTGCTTTGCCGGTCATGATTTTTATGCTCGTGTCCGGATTTTGACTCAATATCTGACATGATCTACCCCCTGACCCTTCCTTTCCTTATCAACCAATAACTTTAACTTTCAAAAGAATAATTGCGGGCGTGATCGGTGTCAAATCGGATAAAATCCAATTGTGAACCCAAAATACTGTTTTTGGGGTATCCATTGGGCGGCGGGCACAAAGGGTTGACATGTAAAAGCCGGGCGAAAAAGCCCGGCTTTTTGAGTCTTGCCCATATTCGGAGAGGACATCTTCTATAATAATATCAGAAAATTAAGGTTTAACCACCTGATTCCGTTGTTATTTGGTGGAGCTGAGGGGATTCGAACCCCTGGCCTCTTGAATGCCATTCAAGCGCTCTCCCAACTGAGCTACAGCCCCGCAAAACAAAAAAAATTAATAATGAAATCGCAAAAGCTTGTCAATGATATTTTTTTACTTGGAGAAAAACCCTTGAAATTTTCTTGATAATAAGATTGATTGACGTTACCGTAAGAACATATATGATAATGCGTAAAGAATAAATATAAGAAAATCAGTAAGTTTGATATAATCTCTGGTTTCAGACAGAACCGGAAAAGCGGAGTGTTTTCATGGAGATTACCATTAAAAAAGCAGGCGCCTTAAAACCCCTGCCCGAAGAATCAGAGCTGGCTTTTGGTACGCTTTTTACGGATCACATGTTCAATATGGATTACGACCCTGATAACGGGTGGCACAATCCACGAATCGAACCTTACGGGCCTTTTCCAATGGACCCGTCCACCATGGTGTTACATTACGGGCAGTCGATTTTCGAGGGCCTTAAAGCCTTTAAAACCCCTGAAAACCGTATTCAATTGTTCCGGCCTGAACACAATTTCAGCAGGTTTAACCGTTCCGCCCGCAGGATGTGCATACCGGTTTTAGACGAACAGTTCGCGCTCGAAGCTGCAAAACAGCTCGTCAGACTCGAGAGCCGCTGGGTGCCTTCCGCCCCCGGCACGTCATTGTATATCCGGCCCACGATTATCGCCATGGATCCGTTTCTGGGAGTGAGAGCCTCGCATACCTACCGGTTTTTCATTATTCTTTCCCCGGTGGGAGCCTATTACAAGGAAGGATTTAATCCCGTAAAGATCTGGGTGACGGAAAAATACGTAAGAGCGGTTCCCGGCGGGGTAGGAGAGGTCAAGACCGCAGGCAATTATGCAGCAAGCCTTTACGCCGGAGAAGATGCCCACAAAAATGGCTATACCCAGGTGCTTTGGCTGGACGGAGTGGAGCGCAAGTACGTGGAGGAAGTGGGCTCCATGAACATTTTTTTCGTGATTGACGATGAAATTGTTACCCCCGAGCTTTCCGGAAGCATTCTTTCCGGCATCACAAGGGATTCGGTCATATCCCTTGCCAAAAAATGGGGACATCCGGTCACGGAACGTCGCATAACCATTGACGAGGTGGTAGAGGCCCACGAGGAGGGCAGACTCCGGGAATGCTTCGGCTCGGGTACGGCCGCGGTTATCTCGCCTGTGGGAGAGATCAGGTACAAGGACAAAAGATTGGAAATCGGCGACGGCAAGGTGGGTTCCTGGGCCAGGAAATTTTTTGACGCCATTACTGATATCCAGTACGGCAGGGCCGAAGATACCGGGGGCTGGATCCTACCGGTCAATGATACGTAGAAAAAGCGGGCCGCTCAACTTGGGGACGCGGCCCGCTGTCAACAAAAGCAACAGAGTATGCCTTACTTGATTTCGATCTTTTTGCCTTTGGTTTCTTCGGTCTTGGGGACCTTTCGTCAAATACCCGATTTATCCTGTCCTGCAGCGTCGGCAGGCTTGCCCTGGCAGGATTTCTCCTAATCAATGCCATAGCTTCTCACCTCCTTATATATTTTTTAACAGACTGAATCTGTTAATTATCCTTTATTTTCCTCTATATATTAATCATTGCTTTAAGGCTTTCAAGGGGGCAATAAAAATTTTTTTGAATCCAAAGTCCTATCAAAGTATTTGCGTTCATTATCACATTGCTTTAGTATTACAGATCATAGTCCACTGTTCACGGTTCACCGATCGATCGAGGGGCCATGATGAAATACGTGATTATCGGAAACGGTGCGGCCGGAGTCACCGCAGCAGAAAATATCCGGCGGTTTGATGCTTCAGGCGACATATCTGTTATATCGGACGAAACATTCCTTCCTTATTGCCGCCCCATGATCAGCCATCTGCTTGAAGGCTCTGTTGTCCCCGAAAAACTGCCGATCCGCGACAAAGACTTTTACGAGAAAAACCGGATCACTCCCGTGCTCGGCACCAGGGTTTTCTCCCTTGACCCGGACCGCAGTGTCGTTGCCACCAAAGACGGAAAAGCTCACCCCTATGACCGGCTTCTGATCGCCTGCGGTGCAGACCCCCGTAGTATAGATGCCGACGGCGCCGACCTGGAAAATATTTTTTTCATGAGAAATGTCGAGCAGGTTAAGCAGATGTTAAATATCCTGCCGAGGGTCGAAAACGCCCTGGTGCTCGGCGGCGGGCTTGTGGGATTCAAGGCCGCCTGTTCGCTTCTCAGGCGGGGTGTGTCCGTTACCATGCTGATCCGCTCCGAATACCCGCTTTCCATGCAGGTAGATGAAACAGCGGGGCATATGATTCGCAATGTA
>JAIPDT010000002.1 GCA_021737545.1 Desulfobacteraceae bacterium | reverse complement strand
GGAGACCATGGCTTCTGTCTGTTCTATCACAATGGAGCCGCCTGACTTTAGTTTTACCCGGTTGTCGAAAATTGAGGCTATCTGTTCTTCCAGCTGATACTTCGTAAAAATAGGCTTGTCCGCAGAATACCGCTTGACGAGCTTTTTGTGCTGCGGCGAGATGATTTGAATAAATTCCTTTACCTGCTGGTAGACGGCATCGTCGTCAATAAGGATCTCCTTTACATCCGCGGTAAAGGAATCCCGTATAGCGCGCACGGCAATGTTTCTTTCCTTATAGAGAAGAACAGGAGCCTTTTCTTCGAGCGCTCTTTTTTTAATGTTTTTCCAGAGGCGCGTCAAGTACCTGACATCCTTTGATATTGTAGTTTTATTGCCCCCCTGCCCGGCCGTGCGCACAATAAGACCGTAATCCTCGGGCAGATCAAGGTTTTCAACGATTTTTTTCAGTCGTTTCCGTTCATCTTCGTCTGTAATCTTTCTTGAAACACCACGGTTTTTGTTGCCCGGCATCAATACAGTGCTTCTGCCCGGCAGGGAAATATAGTTGGTCAGCATTGCGCCCTTTTCCATGATCGGATCGCTTGTGACCTGAACTATCAACTCCTGTCCCCGCTTTATGATATTTTTCAGCGACTGCCCGCCCGAAGGGTCGTCCTGGAAATAATCCGGATGGATTTCCTGCTTTTGTAAAAAGCCGTTTTTTTCCGCGCCGTAATCTATAAAAACCGCCTGCAGGCTAGGCTCCACACGGGAGACCACCCCCTTGTATATGTTTCCCTGAAGAATCTCTTTTGCCGAGGTTTCAACATGAAACTCTTCAAGGCGGTTGTCGGTTACCGTTGCAATACGGCATTCCTCCGGATCCACGGCATTTATCAAAATTTTGGTCGTCATACTGTTTTTTTTTCCTAACGCATCTTTTATTTTTCTCATCCAGCGATATTGCATTCGCCCGCATTATCATGATTCAAAGTTACATGTAAATGTAAATATTGCCCGGATTGAGGTGTTTAATAAAAAATCAGGAGCCACAAGTCAAACGATTTCTGGCACATTCCCGCAAGCAGGCTTGATATTTAATCTATAGTATGGCATTAAAAATGGGATCATAACAACCAAAAACAAAAAAGGACACCAATCTGAAATGGAGCAGCGATACGATCCGAAATCCATTGAACCCGGATGGCAGGAGATATGGGAAAAAACAGGGGCATTTGAAGCAGAAAAAGACCCTTTGCGGGAAAAGTATTACCTGCTCGAAATGTTTCCCTATCCTTCGGGCAGAATTCATATCGGCCATGTGCGCAATTATACAATCGGCGACGTGGTGGCCCGCTATAAACGAATGTGCGGCTATAATGTCCTTCATCCCATGGGCTGGGACGCTTTTGGGATGCCGGCAGAAAATGCTGCGATCGACAACAATACCCATCCTGCCAAATGGACCTACGAAAACATCGCGGCCATGAGAAAACAGCTAAAGCGCCTGGGCTTCAGCTACGACTGGAACCGGGAGCTGGCAACGTGCGATCCTCAGTACTACAAGTGGGAACAGTGGCTGTTTATCAAAATGTATGAAAAGGGCATGGTCTACCGCAAGGAATCCTATGTCAACTGGTGCGAGACCTGCCGCACCGTGTTGGCAAACGAGCAGGTTGAATCAGGCAACTGCTGGCGCTGCGGCATGCCGGTAAAGCAGAAGAAGCTGTGGGGCTGGTTTTTCAAAATTACCGACTATGCGGAAGATTTGCTTAAAAACTGCGACAGGCTTTCAGGCTGGCCTGAAAAAGTCCTCACCATGCAGAAAAACTGGATAGGCAAAAGCACGGGCGCTCAAATCGAGTTTCCTGTCTATCAAACGAATGAATCCATTTCCGTTTTTACAACCCGTCCGGACACCATATACGGAGCCACCTTTATGGTCCTGGCCCCGGAACATCCTCTGGTGAAGCAACTGGCAGCAGGAACCGAGCAGGAAAAGAATGTAACGGAATTTGTTGAGCAAATGGCCAGGGAAAACCGCACCGACCGGATGACAGAAGACCGCGAAAAAGAAGGCGTTTTTCTGGGGGCCTGGTGTATAAACCCTGCAAACGAAAAACCGATCCCCATATATACGGCAAATTTTGCCCTCATGGAATACGGCACCGGTGCAGTGATGTCGGTTCCGGCCCACGACCAGCGGGACTTCGAATTTGCCGGGAAATACGGCATAGACATCATTACGGTGATCCAGCCCCGGGAGCTGTCTGCTGAAGAAACCGCCAGGGATCAGGCTTATACAGGCGACGGGGAAATGCTAAATTCCGGTCCATTTGACGGACTGCACAACAGGCAGGCATATGAAGAGCTGATAGCCTGGTTTGAAAAACACGGCATCGGCAAACGGACCACAAGCTACAGACTCCGCGACTGGGGTATTTCCAGGCAGCGCTACTGGGGGACACCCGTACCGATGATCCACTGCCCGGAATGCGGTATAGTACCGGTTAACGAAAAGGATCTTCCGATTGTGCTGCCCGAAGACATTGACCTGCTCGAAGGCGGCGGCTCTCCCCTGGCGGCTCACGAAGAATTTATCAACACAAAGTGCCCGAAATGCAATACTCCCGCCAGGCGTGAAACCGATACAATGGACACCTTTGTGGAATCTTCCTGGTATTTTGAGCGTTACTGCAGCCCGAATTATGACAAAGGCATGTTTGACCCGGATGCCGTGGATTACTGGATGCCGGTAGATCAGTATATAGGCGGAGTAGAGCACGCTGTAATGCACCTGCTATATTCGCGCTATTTCACCCGGATATTAAAAGACCTCGGGCTGGTTAATTTCGAGGAGCCTTTTACCCGACTTCTGACCCAGGGTATGGTCAGCAAAGAGACCCAGCATTGCCAAGAGCACGGCTACCTTTATCCGGAGGAAACAGAAAACCGCGACGAGTCGGTTTTCTGCAAAAAATGCGGCCGACCCGTGGAGATCGGCAGAGTGGAGAAAATGTCGAAATCCAAAAAAAATATCATTGATCCCAACCAGTTGGTGGAGCATTACGGCGCGGATACTGTACGGCTGTTCTGCCTGTTTGCATCCCCGCCCGAACGTGATCTTGAGTGGAGCGAACAGGGCGTGGAAGGCGGATATCGTTTCTTAAACCGTATCTGGCGGCTTGCGGAAAACTGGATTCCCCGGCTAAAAGACACGCCCGCTTATAAAGACGCGCCAACCGATCTGGACGAAGAGACGCGCGATCTTTACATCAAAACACACCAGACCATAAAGAAAGTCACGGATGACATAGAAGACAGATTTCACTTCAACACCGCCATCAGCGCGGTTATGGAACTGGTCAACACAATTTACAACTCTGAATCGAAAATAACACCGGAGGCTGAAAATCAACAGACGCTCGGAGTGATGCGGCATGCCCTTGAAACCGCCGTGCTGCTCCTGGCACCCATGGTTCCCCATATCACAGAGGAGCTCTGGGCGGGCCTGGGAAACAAGCCGGGAAGCCTTGCAAAAGCATCATGGCCGAAATACCGGCAGGACGCACTGACCACGGACACCCGCCTGATAGTGATTCAGGTCAACGGCAAACTGCGGGCAAAATTTGAGGCCGACTCCGCCGCAGATGAAGAGGCATTAAAACAGCGGGCGCTTGCAGATGAAAACGTAGAACGGTTTATCGGCGGCAAACCGATAAAAAAAGTAATCGTGGTAAAAGACAAACTGGTCAACATCGTGGTTTAAGGAAAAATCAAAAATGTCATCCCTTAAATACACAGTCTTTACATACGCACTGCTTGTCTGGTGCCTTGCATTTCTGGCGGCGTGCGGATACCGGTTTTCCGGGGCAGGTGAGCTGCCGGGCGATTTTAACCGGCTGGCAATCGAAACTTTTAAAAACAAATCCGGAGAGATCGGCATAGAGTCGATTATCACCAATGACATTACATACGAATTTACACGGACGGCAAAGGCAACCGTATCTGCGAGGAAAGAAGCGGATGCGGTCTTGACCGGGGTGATCAGGTCTGCGCGCAGTTCCACCATCTCGCACATAAGTACGCATACTACGGCGGAGCGCCGGATTACGGTAACAGTCGATGTAAAACTGATTGACACGTCCGGGGCGGTATTATGGTCCGCCAACGGAATCTCGGCCTCGGAAGAATACACCGTAGCCGATGACAAGCTTGTCACCGAAAGGAACAAAAAATCCGCTGTGGCCAAGCTATCCGGCAGGCTGGCACAGCGGATTTATTATCGAATGACCGATGACTTCTAAGCGGAAGCCGAGGTATTGGCTCTTCGGCTCAGACGGGAAATTTTTCGGGCCGCGGTCCTGGGATGAATAACGCCCTTTTGTGCCGCCTTGTCTATAACGGACTGGGCGTTTTTTAATTCGCCGCTTACATCTCCGCTTTTTTCGGCCGCGGAGATCACATTCTTGGCCGAGGTTTTTACCCGGGTCTTTACTATCCGGTTTCGCATGCGGCGTTTGCTGTTCTGTTTGATTCGCTTTAATGCGGATTTATGATTGGCCAACTTCTACAGCCTCCTTTACTTAAATTTATTGTAATATTCCAACAATATTTAAATTAACAAAATACCGTATCTCATTATTGATGTCAATAAAAAAACCGACAATTTTCGGTGAAAAGCAAACTGATCAGCTAAATGAAGCTACCCTGAAAAATCGCAAAATTCATCTGCCGTCGCGTCAGCCCCGGGTGGTGTAGCGCTGGCGTGCGCGCACTCGGGCCGGGCAGAAGAAGTGGAGGCTCTTTCATGGGTAAAAGACCGATTTCGGACCGGCAAATAACAAGTTCAAAATTATGTGCACAAACTTGTTTTGACTATTGCCGCCAATGTTGTAAAAATCCTGGATCATGGATGAAAAACGACACGTAACCCGGGCCGCAGGGGTTATCGGAGCGGCCACGCTTTTGAGCCGGATTCTCGGGTTTGTCCGGGACATGGTCATTGCCTGGTTTTTCGGGGCCGGACGTCTGTCAGACGCCTTTTTCGTAGCCTTTCGCATCCCCAACCTGCTAAGGCGACTGTTTGCCGAAGGCACCCTTAGCATGGCGGTGGTCCCGGTATTTACCGAGCACATGACCCGCCACGGACGCGATGAAGCCTTTGCGCTCGCCCGTTCGGCAGTAAGAATGCTTTCGTTGATAATGGCCGCAGTCACCCTGGCAGGCATAGCCGGCGCGCCGTGGATCGTAAAAATTGTAGCTCCCGGGTTTGCCGGTTCCAAGTTCGCTCTGACAGTAACCCTTACCAGGATCATGTTTCCATATATCATCTGTATCTGCCTGGTGGCACTGAGCATGGGCATTTTAAACGCCCTGGGTCACTTTGCGGCCCCTGCCCTGGCCCCTGTTTTTCTCAATCTATCCATGATCGGATCGGTCCTGTTTATCGCACCGCACATGGAAACCCCTGTCATAGGATTGGCCATAGGAGTGCTTGTAGGCGGGTTGATTCAGCTGGCCCTTCAGGTTCCGTTTTTGATTCGAAAGGGAGTCGTGATATGGCAGAAGGCGCATATCTGGCATCCGGCCCTTAAAAAAATCGGCCTGCTTATGGGGCCGGCAGTGTTCGGAGCGGCTGTCTACCAGGTAAACATCCTTGTGGGAACCCTGCTGGCATCGCTTCTGCCTGAAGGAAGCGTTTCCTATTTATACTATGCAGACCGGCTGGTGCAGTTTCCCCTGGGCATATTCGCCATATCCACGTCGGTGGCCTTGCTTCCGAGCCTGTCCCGGCAGGCCGCGGCCAGGGATTATGAAGCCCTTAGCGATACGTTTGCCTATTCTATGAAAATGATTTTTTTTATTACTATTCCTGCCATGGCCGGACTGATTGTGCTGCGCGAGCCCATAGTGGGACTGCTGTTTATGCGGGGGGCTTTTGATAGCGAAAGCATGCGGCTTACCGCGTATGCCCTTTTTCATTACAGCCTGGGACTATGGGCCTTCTCCGCTGTTCGCATTCTGGTATCGACCTTTTACGCTCTGCAGGACACCAAAACTCCGGTCAAGATGGCCACCTATTCCATTATAGCAAACATTGCTTTCGGAATAATCCTGATGGGGCCGCTCGAACACGGGGGACTTGCTCTGGCCACCTCGCTTGGATCCATGATAAATTTCTGCCTTTTGGCAGCTGTTCTCCGTAAACGCATGGGCGGATTTCACTGGAAAAACATCGTTGTTTCCACTATGAAAACTGTGGTAAGCTCTCTTGTAATGGCGGGAGGTCTTGTTTGGTGGCACAGACAATTTCCCCCGGATTACGCAGGCCCTGAGATGTACCTGCTGGCAAACGTTTTTATAGCAATAATTGCGGGCATCATAATATACGGGGCTTGCGCAGCGGTGCTTCAGCGCGGTGAACTAAAATTCTTAACTTCCATGGTGAAGCGAAATTGAAAATCGTTTCAGCCAAATCCCTTGCAACAGATTTCTGCCTGTGGGCAGCGGTCCTTGCAGCAGGAATTTATCTGCTTGCAATCATTTTCGGAGACCGGGGACTCATGGAGCTAAAATCCATGCATAAGGATTTAAGAGCTGTCCAGGAGAAAAATGCACGTATAGAAGAAGAAAACACGGCCCTTTACAGGACTATCAACCGGCTAAAAAACGATCCGGAATATATAGAGTATACTGCACGGCGGGAACTTCATATGGTGGCTCCGGACGAAATAGTTTTCAAATTTTTGACAGGCGAAAAGGGTAATGGCGATGAATGATTCCGGATGGAGATTCACCTACACACTTGCTCGTTTATACGAAACTCAGGGATATCTGCAGCAGGCATCTGAGATCTACGCCGGATTGCAGCCCGATGACAAGCAGAAAGCCTCTGTATCAGAGCAATTTTTTGTATCACCTGCAAAAGAACAAACAGAGGAGTTCGCAAAACTGGCAACCCTGATGGCGCAATGGATCGAATTGCTTAAAAGGAGTCGCTTTGTTGAGGCAAAACCATAGTTCCCTGCCTTGAATTCCGGCAAACCTGTCTTATGTTTAACAATTAATAAAAGTATATTCGTAATAAAGGGATAAATCGCGTTGACTTCGATACAGGAAATTGACCCCGCTGTTGAAAAGGCAATTTACAAGGCAGTTGAAGCCGAGCCGCTGGCCCGGACATTCAAGATGAGGCTCCTGGAATTAAGATACGGCTTTTCACTGGTGGAAATGCCCTATGATCCGGATTCCATGGCAAACATGTACGCACGCGCCCACGGAGGCGCGATTTTTTCGCTGATCGATGAAGCTTTTGAAACCGCCAGCCAGACCGGCGGAAGCATAGCAGTGGCCTTAAACGTTAATGTCACGTATATCAGCAGTCCGGCAAAGCCGACGATATTGCGCGCCGAAGCCACGGAAATCAGCTATTCCAGGAAAACCGCCAGCTATGATATAAAGGTCACCGACGACAGCCGAAACTTGGTTGCCACTTGCCAGGCCGTAGCCTATAGAACCGGCAAACCGCTTGGCTTTGTTTAAACACTTTTGGCAACCCTGTAAATAAAGCAGTATATACGAAAACAAAAAATAACCCAAGGAATGTCGGATGAAAATCAAAGTCATGCTTGTGGACAATCAACTGGTGGTCCGCCAGGGAATAAATGCACTGCTGTCTGATCAACCGGACATTGAGGTTGCGGCCGAAGCGGCCGACGGTGCGGAAGCGCTGGAGAGGATAAGCAAAGTAAAACCTGATGTGGTAGTGGTGGAACCGACCGTGCCCGGTTTCGAGGGCGTAAAAACAATTCAAAGATACCAGGAGGCCGGCGGGGATACGGAAATCCTTATCCTCACCACTGAGAAAAACAGAAAAAACGTCCGCGACAGCCTGCAGGCAGGGGCGAAGGGGTATGTATTAAAAACCGCATCCATTTCGGAAATAATCACTGCCATTAAAACCGTGCATGACAAAGGGTATCATTTGAGCCCGGAAATCAGCGCAGAGATTATAAACGCTTTTGTGAAAAAGCAGGACACCACGGCTGAAGCCAATCTGTATACACGACTCTCCAAACGGGAAAAACAGGTATTCCGGCTGATTGCAGAAGGAGCAACCACGGGTGAAATCGCAGAAACGCTAAAAATCAGTCCCAAGACCGTGGCCAAGCACCGCATGAGCATCATGGAAAAGCTTTTGCTCAAAAACACGGCCTCGCTGGTGCACTATGCCGCCAGAATAGGGGTGCTGGATCATAGCTCGTAAATACGCATATACACGCTCAATGCCAAGATTCACGAACTCCGAACAGAGGGAAGGGAACAGATCATGGCAAAAATTAAACTCATGCTTGCCGATCATCACACCGTTGTCCGGGAGGGGTTAAAAGCACTCCTGGACAGGAAAGCAGACATCAAAGTCGCGGCCGAAGCCGAGGACAACGATGAAATGTGGGAAAAACTCAAGGATATCAAGCCTGACGTCCTTATCATAGATGTCTTCCTGCCCAATCTGGCCGGAATTGAATTCATCGGACAAATCAGGGAAATTTCCGAAAACACGAAAGTAGTCATCCTTACAATGTATCAGAAACAGGACGACATAAGGCAGGTCCTTCATGCCGGCGCCAAGGGTTATCTTTTAAAAACCAGTCCGTTTGAGGAAGTCATGGGCGCAATCCGCTCGGCTTACCGCAACAAATATTTTTTAAGCGCGGAGATCAATGCCGACATTATCCACAGCTACCTGGAAAAAAAAACCGAGCAGCCGCATCTGAACAGCTATGAGCAGCTTACCCGCCGCGAACAACAAATATTTAAAATGTTGGCAGAAGGCGCCACAGCCAATGAAATCGGGGGGCGGCTTTCAATCAGCCCCAAGACCGTGGCCAAACACCGCACCAACCTCATGGAAAAACTGAACATGAAAAATACCTCCTCCCTGGTCCGCTATGCTATCGAACTCGGAGTTATTGATCCTAATAAAACTGATTCTTCAAACTTATAGTCATCCGGAACGAATCAGGGGCCAGAAGATTTTAAAAATTCGTCTATCCGCCGGCTGATCCACGCTTCCTGATCCGGTTTGACCCAGATGATTTCGGGATCGCTGCGAAACCATGTAAGCTGGCGTTTGGCATAACGGCGGGTGTCTCTTTTCAAAATCTCCACTGCCTTCTCACGATCGGTGATAGCCTCCAGATAATCCAGGACATGGCGGTAACCAAGAGCCTGCATTGCCTTTAATTCTCTGCCGTATCCTTTTTGCAGCAGATCCCTGACTTCCCCGACAAGCCCCTGCTCGACCATAAGATCCACCCTTTGATTAATGCGCTTATACAACTCCCCACGATCCATGTACAAAGCAAGCTTCAAAGCATGGTATGGAGCATCTAAAAACCTGTGCGCCGCCCGGTAAACCGACATGGGCCGACCGGTGATCTCATATATTTCAAGAGCTCGTACCACTCGGTAGATATCATTGGGATGAATTCTGCCGGCGGTCTCCGGGTCGCAGGCTGCAAGCCGCCGATGCAGCGCCTCTCCTCCCAGAGTTTCTGCATCCCGCCAAAGAATTTGCCGCACGCTCAAGTCTTCAGGCTTTGCCTCACAGAGCCCATATAAAAGGGCTTTTATGTAAAACCCGGTTCCGCCGACCACAATGGGCAGACTTCCCCGGTTTTCGATATCCGCCACCGCTTCCCTGGCCTCGCGAAGATACCGGGCCGCATCATAAGGTTCGTCAGGATCGGCCACGTTGATCATGTGGTGTTTGACCCTGGCACGTTCCGAATTGGTCGGCTTTGCTGTGCCTATATCCATATACCTATAGATCTGCATGGAATCGGCGCCCACAATTTCACCGCCGAATTTTTCCGCCAGGTGTATGGACAGTTCGGTCTTTCCGATGCCGGTGGGGCCGCTAATTACGACTATCCTGGTTTTCCGCATACAAAACTCCTGAGTCTCCCCGAATCAGATGAGATATCGCCCAAAATTCTATTGACAACATAACACTTTATAGATAGCAAGGAAATTTGACTTTTTATATATTATCATTTATTTATTATTATTGTCTGTAAGCTCACAACCCTGCAATGTTATTATCAGGAGCGTCTAATATGACAAACGATAAGATCGGATCCGTAATGATTGTCGGAGGCGGCATAGCCGGCATGCAGTCGGCGCTGGATCTTGCCGATTCCGGCTATTATGTCTACCTGGTGGAAAAAGGACCTTCCATCGGGGGCGCCATGGCTCAGCTGGACAAGACATTTCCCACCAACGACTGTGCCATGTGAATTATCTCGCCGAAACTGGTCGAGGTCGGCCGGCACTTAAACATAGAGATCGTAACCCTTTCGGAAGTTCGGGATATAAAGGGAGAAGCGGGCAATTTCCAGGTAGAGATACTAAAACACCCCCGCTACGTAAACGAAGAAAGATGTATCGCGTGCGGGGCATGTGCTGAAAAATGTCCAAAAAAAATTCCCGACACTTACAACGCCGGTCTTGCCAAGCGCAAGGCCATTTATGTGGAATACCCCCAGGCGGTGCCCTTGAAGTACCGCATCGATCCGGAGGCATGTATATACCTTCAGAAGGGCAAATGCGGCGTGTGCCAGAAAAAATGCCCCGTGGATGCTGTGGATTTTGAGCAAAAGCCGCAGACCGTAAACCTAAACGTCGGCTCTGTTATTCTGGCCCCGGGATTTGAACCGTTTTCTCCGACAGGACTGGAAAACTACCAGTATGCCCGACATCCCAACGTAATCACTTCCATGGAATTCGAGCGTATTCTGTCGGCCTCAGGGCCCACCACCGGCCATGTGGTCCGTCCCTCGGACAATGCCGAACCGGAAAAGATCGCTTGGTTTCAGTGCGTCGGCTCCAGGGACTTAAACCGGTGCGACAATTCTTACTGCTCATCAGTATGCTGCATGTATGCCATCAAGGAAGCGGTGATAGCCAAGGAGCACGTTGGAGAAAGCCTGGACTGCTCGATTTTCTTTATGGACATGCGCACCCACGGAAAAGAGTTCGAACGGTTCTACGAATCCGCCAGAGACCGTTCGGGGGTCAGGTTTGTCAGAAGCAGGGTTCATACGGTAACCCCTGTCCCGGATTCAGACGACCTGGAGCTTCGCTATGTAACGGAAAAAGGCGAGCTCAAGACCGAAATTTTCAACATGCTCGTGCTTTCGGTTGGCCTGCAGACATCGCCGGAGCTTGTTGAGCTAGCGCAAAATCTCGATATCGAACTGACAGAAGGCCGTTTTGCAGCCACTGACGCATTTTCGCCGGTGGAAACCTCACGGCCCGGAATATTTGTAAGCGGGGCTTTCCAGGGGCCCAAGGACATCCCCCAGTCAGTGGTGGACTCAAGCGCGGCCTCTTCAGCCGCAGGAGAGCTGCTTGCAGATGTTCGAAATACCCGGACAAAAGAAAAAAAGATACCCCCCGAAACCGAGGTGACCGGGGACAGGCCCAAAATCGGGGTCTTTATCTGCCAGTGCGGCACCAACATAGCAGGCGTGGTAGACGTGCCCCAAGTGGTGGAATACGCTTCCGCACTGCCCTACGTGGAGCTTGCCACGGACAAACTGTTTGCATGCTCCCAGGACGCCCAGGAAAGCATGTCGGAAATGATCCGGGAAAAGGGATTAAACCGCATCGTGGTTGCCGCATGCACTCCCAAAACCCACGAGCCGCTGTTCCAGGAGACCTTGACCGATGCGGGCTTAAACAAGTATCTGTTTGAAATGACAAATATCCGCAATCAGGATTCCTGGGTACACAAAAACAACCCGGAATTGGCGACGGAAAAAGCCAAGGACCTGGTGCGCATGGCAGTATCCAAGGTATCACTGCAGGAACCCTTAGAGGAACTCGAGCTCGGCGTCCACCCGGCTGCCATGGTTGTCGGCGGCGGTATCGCGGGAATGACCGCTGCAAAGAGCTTTGCCGCCCAGGGTTATGAGACCCATCTGGTGGAACGCGGGGACCGGCTCGGCGGGCAGGCCCGAAACATATTCCACACCGCCAAAGGCGATTCTGTATCAGAAAAACTCGAAGAACTGATTAGATCCGTAGAGTCAAGCGACAAGATACATGTTCACATGAATACAGCATTAAAAGACGTGGAAGGCTTTGTCGGCAATTTCAAGTCCCTGCTTTCTTCTAACGGCAATGAGAAGGAAGTCGAGCACGGAGTGACGGTGCTTGCAACCGGAGCCGAGGCTTACAAGCCGGATGAATACGGATACGGCACGGACGACCGGATAATGACCAGCCTCGAACTTGACCAAAAGCTCAAAGAAGATGATCCGGTAATAAAGGGCTTAAACGCCGCCGCCTTCATCCAGTGCGTGGGCTCGCGGGAACCGGGCCGGATGTACTGCTCCCGGCTCTGCTGCACTCATTCAGTTGAAAACGCCCTGGAACTAAAAAAACGCAACCCGGAAATGAACGTTTATGTTCTCTACCGGGACATCCGCACATACGGCGAAAAGGAATACCTATACCGGGATGCCCGCAAAACGGGCGTAATTTTCATCCGCTATAGCCCGGATGACAAGCCGGTGGTCAAAGCCGGTAAAGACAAGATCACGATAACCGCCACCGATCACGTACTTCAGATGCCGGTGGAACTGGAAGTGGATCTGGTAAACCTGGCCACAGCTGTAATACCGTACGGGGATGAAAAACTTGCCAACTTCTTTAAGGTGCCAATGAACGAAGACGGGTTTTTCATTGAAAAACACGCCAAGCTCGGACCGTCCGAATTTTCAACAGACGGCGTCTACCTGTGCGGCCTGGCCCATTATCCAAAGCCAATAGATGAATCTATCGCACAGGCCAAGGCTGCGGTATCCCGTGCCGTGACCCTGCTGGCCCGAAAAACGGTCTATTCCAGCGGCACCATAGCCCAGGTGGATCAGCAACTGTGTGCAACATGCGGGGTTTGCGTATCCATCTGCCCGTATTCCGCGCCTTCTTTTGCAGAAGAAGGCCGGTTTGCCGGAAAGGCTGAGATCAACCCGGCACTTTGTAAAGGATGCGGGCTTTGCACGGCCTCCTGCCGCTCTGGTGCCATTCATTTGAAGGGCTTCGATACGGACCAGATCTTTTCCCAAATATTTGGAATCGACGAGGCTATATAGTTGACAAAAACTTCCGCGGCAGCCATTCTTGCCGTAAAATTATCAGGAGACCAAAACATATGTCAGACAAAAATCCGAAAATATTAAGTTTTTTGTGCAACTGGTGCAGCTATGGCGCAGCCGACCTGGCAGGCGTCAGCCGTATGGAATATCCGAGCAACATCCGGGTTATACGAATTCCCTGCACCGGCCGCATGAGCCCGAAATTCATACTGGCGGCCCTGCGCCAGGGCGCTGATGCGGTCTGGGTCTCCGGGTGACATCCGGGTGAATGCCATTACCTGGAAGGTAATTACTACGCACGAAGAAAATTCACCCTGATGAAAAACCTGCTCGAACACATGGGAATCGAACCGGAGCGCCTGCATTTTTCCTGGATATCCTCTGCGGAATCCACGAAATTCGTGGATGTGGCCACCAAGGTCACAGAGGCGGCCAAGTCCCTGGAAAACAAGGAGAAAAAATTCGTCAAAACCAAACCGAAGGTTGCCTAGTCATGAAATCATATACTGACAATATCAAGGAGATCTCAAAGCGCCTTCTCAAAGAAGACAAGGTGGACATGGTAATCGGCTATCGCACAGGCTCGGTGCCGCTGATGCATCAACCATTTTTTGCCCAAAACCAGGAGGAAGTCGACGAGTTTGTATGGGACAGCAACTGCGGTCTGAACCTGGCAAACTACATTACCGACCGCACCGAGCGCATAGGCATTCTTGCCACCGGCTGCAATTCCAGAAACATTGCAGTCCACATTGTTGAAGGCAAAATCAAGCGCGAGCAGCTCTATATTATAGGCATCCCGTGCAAAGGCATGGTTGATCGTCACAAGCTGTCTGCCATGGCAGACGGGGATATCACTTCTGTGGAAGACGAAAATAACGGGTCGATTACCATAACAGGACAAAATTTCTCCAAAACCGTTGACAAGGCCGAGGTACTGCAGGAAAACTGCAGTGTATGCGTACACCGCAACCCGGTAATCTATGATGAGCTGGCCGCAGAAGAAGTCACAGAACAAAAAAGGGATGATGTTGATCCCTACGCCAGGGTAAAAGAGATAGAAGCCCTGAGCCCGGAGGAAAAATGGGCCCATTTCGATGATCTGCTTTCAGACTGCATAAGGTGTTATGCGTGCCGCAATGCATGCCCTCTGTGCTACTGCCCGCTGTGTTTTGTGGATGAATCCAACCCTCAATGGGTAGGAAAAAGCATAGACCACACTGATGTGCGCACCTTTCACTTTCTGCGGGCCTATCACTGCGCAGGCAGGTGCACGGACTGCGGTGCATGCGTTCGCTCCTGCCCGGTGGGCATTAATGTCCGGGATTTTACCAAAAAACTGGAAAAAGACTGCCTGGAACTCTTTGACTGGGAGGCCGGATTGAACACCGAACAGCGGCCGCCCCTGGATACTTACAGGCCGGATGACCCCGAAGAGTTCATCAAATAGGTGTGAAGGGCGCAACCAACCATAAAAGCGTACAAGGGCTATAACCATGAAAGTCATCAGGATTGACAAAAACGACTGGGCTGAAGGAATTGAAAAAATTCGCAAAACCTACAGCCTGATCGGACCGGTCAAAGAAAAATTCTACCACATCTTTGCAAATCTGGGATCAGGACAGATGCCGGATATGGAGTTTACCAACTCCAGGATTTCTCCGAAGTACATAATATATCCGCAGTCAGAAATTATCCTCAAATGCTCCATGAACGCAGAAGAAGAAGATTACAAAATTTACCGTGAACCTGAAGATAAAGAATACAAGGAAAAGGCGGTTCTTGGAATCCGGCCGTGTGACGCGGATTCGCTTCCGGTTGTCATGCGCAATTTTGACACGGATGAATACAAGGATCCTTACTGGCTCAGGGCTTTCGAAACCACGACCCTGGTGGGACTTGCATGCGATGCCCCCTGCCCTTCCTGTTTTTGTACAAGCGCAGGCTCCGGTCCGTATAATCATAAGAATCTTGACGTCATGTTAATTGACAACAAAGATCATTACCTGGCAGAGATTATAACTGAGAAGGGGGAAAAACTGGCCGAAGCGGCCGGGTGGCAAGACAAAGCAGAAGGCATCGCTGATGAAATTGCAAAAAGGAAATCTGATGCCGAATCAAAAATAGAGTCCAATGTCCATACAGACAACCTGGCAAAGCAGCCGCTGCTCGATCTCTACGAAGCCACGAGCATATGGGAAAAAGCCGCCTTTGCCTGCATCAACTGCGGCACCTGCACCTATGTTTGCCCCACCTGCTGGTGCTTTGACATCCAGGACGAAGTATACGGCAGGGAAGGATTCCGGATAAGAAACTGGGATTCCTGCATGTACCCGCTTTTCACCCTTCACGCCTCGGCTCACAACCCTCGCGGAACCAAACTGGCCAGGCTGCGTCAACGGTTCATGCACAAATTAAAATATTATGTGGACAAATATGAAAACGGCATTCAGTGCACGGGATGCGGTCGATGCGTCCGACTGTGCCCCGTCAATATAGATATACGCAGGATCTGCAATATGATGAACAGCTATGATCCCGAAACCTGCACCTGCGAAGCAACGGTGAGTTAGAGCAAAGGGGGGTTAGAAGTGGAAAATCCATATATTCCATACCCGGTTCGAATTGATGAGATCAAGACCGAAACCGAGGATAAGAGCTTAAAAACATTCAAATTCGTTTTCCTTAATCCGGAAGACGAAGAAAAGTTCTCCTACCGGGCGGGCCAGTTTGCTGAGCTCTCGATCCCGGGGATAGGAGAAATCCCCATCGGGATTGCCTCTTCGCCGACAGAAAAAGGGTTTGTCAAGTTTACGATCTTTAAGACCGGCAAGGTCACCTCATACCTGCATTCCATGAAAGAAGGCGATATCATGGGCATACGGGGGCCGCTTGGCAACTGGTATCCCTGGGAGACTCTGGAAGGCAAGAACGTGGTCATTATCGGGGGCGGGTTTGCGTTTACCACTCTGCGGTCCTCGATAATCTATATGCTCGACCCGGAAAACCGTCAAAAATTCAAGGACATCCACGTAATATACGGCGCCCGCTCGCCCGGAATGCTTTTATACAAGGATGAGCTTGAATCCTGGGCAGCCAGGGATGATCTAAACATGCACATCACTGTGGATTCCTGCGATGATCCTGAATGGACGCATCACACCGGTTTCGTACCCACAGTTACCGAACAGGAAGGACCCGCCGGAACCGAAGATACCTATGCAATCGTGTGCGGCCCGCCGATCATGATTAAATTTACCCAGCCCGTTCTCGACAAGCTCGGATACAGCGAGGACAGAATTATAATGTCGCTTGAAAACCGTATGAAATGCGGTATCGGGATGTGCGGCCGCTGCAATATAGGCAAGGAATTTGTCTGCAAGGATGGTCCCGTCTTTACCCTGCAGCAACTAAATCAAACACCAAAGGAGTACTGACGGCTCAATGCAAAATCGAAAGGTATTTTAATATTGACAATTATTGCAGCAGTCGTTAATTTAAATGTTTTACAATTTACTATTTTAGAAAAAATAATTGGCAAGAGGCCTGTTGAATACAAACAATTAAAGGAGGGATATTAAATGCCTACGGTTGAATTTGAAGGTGAGACTTTTAACGTGGACGAAGACGGGTTCATTGACAACTTTGAAAGCTGGAGCGAAGCCTGGGTGAAATACGTAAAGCAGCAGGAAGGCATCGACGAGTTAAACGATGAGCACTGGAAGGTCATTAACGTGCTGCAGGACTATTACAAGAAAAACGGAATCGCTCCCATGGTTCGGGTGCTTTCCAAACTGACCGGCTACAAGCTCAAGCATATATACGAGCTTTTTCCGTCAGGACCCGGAAAGGGTGCCTGCAAAATGGCCGGCCTTCCCAAACCCACAGGCTGTGTATAATAAAACCGCATATTTACCGGATTGCACAAAACCGTGCATTATTCTGGTGTAATTTAACAAAAGCCCTGCAAACTGCAGGGCTTTTGTTTTTATATACCGGAATTCCATAAAATCCCATTGATCAGCATCAAACCGGGCTTTGTGAAATGAATTATCAGCTCGACGATATAGACAAGGCTTTGTTAAACCGGATTCAATCCGATTTTCCCATCGCCCCCCGCCCCTTTGCAAAAATAGCCGAAGAGCTGAATCTCATTGAAGATGAAGTGATCGAAAAGATCCGGCGGCTGAAGGAAAAAGATATTATCCGCAGAGTCGGCGGCAACTTCTCTCCTGAAAGACTCGGTTACGTCAGCACCCTGTGCGCCGGAAAAGTGCCCGAAGAAAAACTGGAACATTTCACCCGCACGATAAACAGCTATCCGGGCGTGACCCACAATTACCTGAGGGACAATAGCTTTAACGTATGGTTTACGTTTATCGCCCCGTCTGCTGAAGAAATTGAAAAAAACCTGGCGGAAATATCCGAAAAAACGGGTATCCGAGATATTTTAAACCTTCCTGCAACCCGGGTATACAAGATCCGCGCACATTTCAACCTCAAATAGATTATTCCCATGAAGCGTGATATCCGAATTGCACTTGTCACATGCCCTTCCTTGGTGGGAGATACTAAAGGGAACCTTTTGCGCATGGAAAAATGGACGGCTTCTGCAAGACAGAAGGGCGCCGAACTGCTTTGCTTTCCCGAGCTTAGCGCAACCGGATACCATGTGCGAGAGGAGATCCAAAACAAGGCCGAAACCATTCCCGGTACCAGTTCAGAACATATAGCTGAAATGGCTCAAAAACACGGCATCTGTATACTGGCCGGAATTGCTGAAAAAAAAGACGGCAATATTTATGCCGCACATGTACTTGCAAAGCCGGAATCCGGCATAATGGGTATATACAGAAAGCTTCACCTTGGTCCGCCTGAAAAAGAAATTTTTACACCTGGTTTGCAGCCTCCCTGTTTATTTGAAACCAGGGACCTTCGCATAGGCATACAGCTCTGCTATGACGCACACTTCCCGGAGCTTTCCACGAGCATGGCCTTAAAAGGCGCAGATATCATTTTTATCCCGCATGCCTCGCCCGGAAAATCCGCAGATGAAAAACTTGCCTCCTGGATGCGCCACCTTCCGGCCCGTGCGTTTGACAACGGGCTATACGTTGCGGCTGTAAATGCGGCGGGTAAAAACGGGTGCGGTCTATCCTTTCCGGGTGCCGCAGTCCTGCTTTCGCCCGAGGGTAAAATCCTTTACAAATATACAGGCTCCCATGAGACCATGGTGTGCGCAGACCTGTCCGTCAAAACCATTGAATCCGTTCGCCAGCACCCCATGAAATATTTTCTGCCCAATCGGCGGCCGGAAGTTTATGTATGAGATATGTGATATGGGGTATGGGGTATGGGGTATGAGTGTGGATCGGGATTTAATTTTGACAGAATCGGGGAAATTCATTTAAGCTTTCAATTTTCAGGTAGTTCGCACAAGCTTTATGCCGAACTGGGCGGGAATGGTCTGAGACAGGGGACGGCCGAAAACAAGGTCCATCAGGTCCTCTTCCATACCGGTTTTTTCCTGTACGGTCCGGCGAAGTTCAACATCGTAGCGCACGGCTTCCAGAAGTGTCTCCACTGCACCGGCCTCTTTTCTTCGCCTTTTTTCTGCAAGCTCGCTGATCCTTTCATAACCGCACTTTTCCTCATGGGTACGGATAAGATCCGCGAGCCAGTCCACGCTGCCGAATAAAGATTGTCTGGTCAGACGGTTAACGTTATACAGCGCCTCTGCAGCGGTGGTATCCCAACAAGCCATAACCCGGCATTCTATGGGTCGAATCTCATAAATACTGCAGGCTTTCTGCCTGTCGTCATAGTAAATGCAGGCCCTTGTATTCTCGGCTGACCTGATCTTGACTATCTCCCGGCCAATTTTTATCAGACCGCCATTGACATTGTCATATACCAGTTCAGCCCGGCGTATGGTATAGAGATTTTCGGGCGAAATTCTCTTATTTAAAACCAAATCCAAATCGTCTTCATGAAGAGCAGGTCCGCCCTTCTCGCAGCAGGTGCCGCAGCGGATGCACCTGGTTTGACCGGCTTGTTCGGCTGTCTGTTTTTCTTTCGTGTTCATGGATGCCTTTGAGGTATATTATTTGCAAAACTTAAAAGGGGGCGATGCTTTCAAATGCCACCACCCCCTTTTTATATTATTATAAACAGGGGGCTTTATTCTGTTTCATCTTCTGCGGAGTCCCCGGCCTTCTCCTGATCCTGGTTTTCATCGCAGATTGATTTGGGGTCTGCAATCAGCTTCAGGATTTCGTATCTTCGATTGACCTCTTCTTCGATCTGCTGGCGCAGCTTCTTTGATTCCTCCGGAAAGGTTTTTTCCAGAGATGCAAACCGGTTTTCCCCTGCCAGAAACTCCTGCAGGGTTCCGTCCGGAGCCTTGGATTCAAGAACAAACGGATTCTTGCCCTCTTTTTCCAGCTCGGGATTGTAGCGGTAAAGAGGCCAGTATCCGGTCTCCACTGCCCGTTTCTCCTCCTGCTGGCTCTTGCCCATGCCGACCCGCAAACCCTGGTTAATACACGGCGCATAACAGATAATCAGGGAGGGGCCGTTGTACTTATCCGCTTCCTGAAAGGCCCGCATCATTTGCTGTTTGTTGGCACCCATAGCAACTGATGCCACATACACATATCCATATGTCATGGCAATGCGGCCGAGATCCTTTTTGGAAAGTTTCTTGCCCGATGCTGCAAACTTGGCTACGGCACCTGTGGGCGTGGCCTTGGAAGACTGGCCCCCGGTATTGGAATAAACCTCGGTATCCATTACCAGGATATTGACATCTTCACCCGAGGCTATAACGTGATCAAGCCCGCCGTAACCTATATCATAGGCCCAACCGTCTCCGCCGAATGCCCAGATTGACTTTTTTGTAAAGATATCTGCAAAGTCATATATGGACTGAAGCATCGGGCTTCGGTCAATGCCGACCAGCAGCTGTTTCATCTGATCTCCGTAGGTACGGGATCCTTGTGCGTCATCCATGTTTTGCAGCCAGCCGCGCATGGCCTCTTTGAGTTCTCCGGGAATATCGGCTTCAAGAGCGTCACGAATCATGTCGGCAAGCCATCGGCGGCGCTGATTGACGGCCAGCCCCATGCCGTAGCCGAATTCGGCCGAATCCTCAAACAGGGAATTGCCCCACGCAGGGCCGAAGCCGTCCTTGTTTGTGCAATAGGGTATAGACGGGGCTGATGCTCCCCATATGGAACTGCAGCCCGTGGCATTGGCAATAATCATACGTTCACCGAAAAGCTGGGTTAACACCTTGACATAGGAAGTTTCTCCGCAGCCGGCACATGCACCTGAAAACTCAAGCAAGGGCCGGCAGAACTGGCTGCCCTTTACCGTAGTGCGCTTGGCCAGATCATCCCTGAGGGGCAGGCTTTCAAAATATTGCTCGCAGGGCACCTGCTTTTCGGTCTGAGTAGTGATAGGACGCATGACAAGCGCCTTTTTCTTTGCAGGACAGATATCTGCGCAGTTGCCGCAGCCCTGGCAATCCAGGGCGTATACCTGAATACGGAACTTATATCCCTTGAGCTCCTTGCCTGTGGCATCAATGGTTTCAAAACCCTCGGGCGCATCCTTGAGCTCATCTTCGGTGAAAAGCCCGGGCCGGATAGCCGCATGAGGACAGACAAAAGCGCACTGATTGCACTGGATACAGTTTTCCGGAATCCATTGCGGCACATTGATGGCCACCCCGCGCTTTTCGTACCTGGTGGTGCCCAGAGGAAAAATCCCGTCTGGCTCAAAGGCCGAAACCGGCAGAGTATCGCCCTTCTGGCTCATCATGGGCCGCATGACGTTTTTAACAAAATCCGGCTCCCCGGTTTCCGCAACAGTTTCGCGGCCCGCATTTTTCCATGATTCGGGATAATCTATCTCCTCAAGGTTTGCCACCGCCTGATCCACGGCGTCGATGTTCATCTGTACGACCTTTTCACCCTTTTTGCCGTAAGTTTTCTGGATGTCCTTTTTGAGATAGTCCACGGCTTCTTCAAAAGGCAGCACGTTTGCCACCTTGAAAAACGCGGTCTGCATAATCATGTTGATCCGGCCGCCCAGGCCCACCTTTTCAGCAATGGGGATGGCATCGATGTTGTAGAACTTGAGCTTTTTCTCAGCGATTGTCCGCTTCATGGAATTGGGCAGTTCCTCTTCCATGTCCTGTTTGGACCATGGGGAATTTAGCAGAAAAGTCCCGCCCGGCTTGATGCCCTCGAGCACGTCATAGGCATGCACGTAATTTGCCTTGTGGCATGCTATGAAATCCGCGGAGTGTACCTGGTAGGTCGACTGAATCGGATGCGGTGAAAAACGCAGATGGGATACGGTAACCCCGCCCGATTTCTTGGCGTCGTAGGCGAAATAGCCCTGGGCGTACTTGTCGGTATGATCGCCTATAATCTTGATGGCGCTTTTGTTTGCACCCACGGTGCCGTCAGAGCCGAATCCCCAGAACTTGCACTGTATGGTCCCCTCCGGAGCGGTATCAAACTCTTGGTCCATCGGGAGGGAACTATAGGTGACATCATCCTTGATTCCCACTGTGAATTGATGCTTGGGCGCCAGCGCCTTCATATTGTCAAACACCGCCCTGGCCATAGAGGGCGTAAATTCCTTTGAACCCAGGCCGTATCTGCCTGCATGGATTTCCGGGGATTCCCCGTATTCCATGAATGCCGCGCAAACGTCAATATAAAGCGGATCACCGATGGCACCGGGTTCCTTGGTGCGGTCGAGCACTGTGATCTGCTCCACCGATCCGGGAAGTGCGGCCAGGAAATGCTCTATGGAAAAGGGACGGTACAGGCGGACTTTGAGCAGCCCTACCCGATCGCCGTTCTTGTTTAAATGATTGACCACTTCCTCTATGGTCTCCGTGCCCGACCCCATGGCCACGATTACCCGATCTGCATCCGGATGACCCACATAGTCAAACAGGTTGTATTTTCGGCCCGTCAGCCGGCCGACCTTTTCCATGTTCTCCATGACAATGTTGGGAATATCCAGGTAATATGGATTGCAGGTTTCCCGGTTCTGGAAGAAAATATCAGGGTTCTGGGCCGTGCCCCGGATGTGGGGATGTTCCGGATTCATGGCGCGGGCGCGGAATTGCCGAATGGCCTCATAATTAATCAGTCCGGCCATTTCCTCATAATCGATCAACTCGATCTTCTGGATCTCGCTGGAGGTTCGAAATCCGTCAAAAAAATGCACGAACGGCAAGCTTGAATCAATAGCCGACAGGTGCGAGACCAGGGCCAGGTCCATTACCTCCTGGACAGACCCGGAAGCAAGCTCGGCAAAACCTGTCTGCCGTACTGCCATCACGTCGCTGTGATCCCCGAAAATAGAAAGAGCGTGCGTGGCAACCGCGCGCGCGGACACGTGAAAAACTCCCGGCAAAAGCTCTCCGGCAATCTTGTACATGTTGGGAATCATCAGCAGCAGGCCCTGGGAAGCGGTAAAAGTGGTGGTCAACGAACCGGCAGCCAAGGCGCCGTGAACCGCACCGGCCGCACCGGCCTCGGACTGCAGTTCCCTTACGTGCAAAGGCTGGCCGAAAATGTTTTTACGGCCGTTAGCCGCCCATTCATCAGCAGTTTCTCCCATGGATGTGGAAGGTGTGATGGGATAAATAGCCGCCACCTCGCTCAATGCATAGGCTACGTGCACAGCGGCCGTGTTACCGTCGATTGTCTGCATCTTCGCCATAATTTACTTTCTCCTTGAACAGATTTAAAAAAGCTTATAAACCGAAATCCGCCGTCCGGTCCAGGCTCTTTGAATTACCCAAAAATTATCCCTAAAATATATAAAAATATCCGCCGGCGAAATTTTTGTAAAGAGAAAACTTGGTGTAGGCAAGGTCAATGGAATCTATTCTGCACAGGCAATGCAATTTGTCAGGGCTACGAATTCTGACACCGAAAGGGTCTCGGCGCGCCTTGATCCGTCAATGCCTGCCCGCCCCAATGCGGCCTCTACCTCTTGCCCCTTTATTCCCAGTTCTTCGCTGACAAGAGCATTTCTGAGAGTTTTTCGCCGTTTCCCGAATGCAGCCTTTACTACGGCGGAAAGGAGATTTTCATCTTCAGCCTTTTCCGCAGGCGACTGAAACCTGATTTCTATGACCTCTGAATCCACCTTCGGCCTTGGGTAAAACTGATTTGCCTTCACCCGGGCAATTCGGGAAACCTCTGCACAGTAGCGGGTCATCACCGAAAGCCTGCCGTAATCTTTTGAACAGGGATCTGCATAAAGGCGCCGGGCCATTTCCGCCTGAAGCATCAGCACTGCACGCTCGACAATTTGTCTCTTAAAAATCAGAGAGACGATCACCCGGGATGATATATTGTAGGCCAGATTGCCGATAACCACAAGGCGGGCATCTTCCTTTACATAAATCTCTTCCAGGTCCACATCGAAAATGTTTTTGTTGATTACTTCTACGTTTTCAAAACCGCCTTCTGCCAGCACAGACTCCAGTATGCCTATCAGATCCCTGTCCTTTTCCACCGCATACACCCGTTTTGCAGCAGAAGCTGCAGATACGGTCAACGCACCGACACCGGCGCCGATTTCAACAACCGTAGCATCCGAGAGCGCCGCCCGGCGCACTATCATCTCCGCTGTTGACGGATCTGCCAGAAAATTCTGGCCCATCTGTTTTTTGGGCAAAAGCCGGCGGTTTGCCAGCAAACGGTGCGGTGCGGTCATAATCCACGTTTTAATCCAATAAGTTCCTGTTTAACAGACATTTAAACAATTTTTACGAGGTGTTACAAAATACAACTTCTCCCCTGAAATCTCCGGGCACCATACCATTGTTTTGCCTTTTGCATCCACTCTTTTCAGACAAAAAAAGCAATTCCGTAAAGGGTATTAACTTAATGGCACCAAAGTTAAACTTGATTTTATTTAAAAAAATAGGGTACAGTATTTCAGTAACTTTTATTAAAGTGGAATTTGACGTTGTCGCTTTGCGCGGAGACCGGGAAAACATTATAATTAAATTTAAGGCGGGAAGCTGCACAGTCCAAAAGGAGTTTAGTGGTAGCCGATCATTTATAAAACGGTATCGTTTCCCCCGCTGCTGATACTGCTCGGCAAAACTCAAACCGCACCATAGCCTGCAGTTTGAGATCTCAATAAAAAAATAGAAAACTACAAAAGGAGGAGGCGTACCATGAAAAAAATTATGTTGATGGCAACTATGGTGATGCTGGTATGTGCTTTTGTATTGAATGGTTCAGTACAAGCGCAGCAGAAGGCAGACATAAAACCGGTCGAACTTACCATCTGGTCTGCCTGGATACCTGATACATTTTCCACCGACCCATTTATGCACATGTTTATTGACAAGGTCAATGAACAGGGAAAAGACGTGAACCTCAGCATCAAGTATCTCGGTGGTCCTGAGGTGTTCTCCGCATTTGACGGCTCGGAAGCGGTTCGCAAGGGAATAGTAGACGTAATGTACTCAACCACAGCCTATCATAAAGGTGCGGTACCGGCCGGGGACGCACTTAAACTTTCCCGGCTAACTCCTATGGAAGAGCGGGAAAATGGCGCCAACAAGGTTATTAATAAGTTTCATCATAAAGCGGGTCTCCATTATTTATTCAGACTGGGGCTCCAGCCCTATTTTAATTTTTACATGAATGTTGAGCTTGACGAAATTAATTTTGATGGATTGAAACTTCGCTCAACACCGATTTACGATCCCATAATCAAGGAATTGGGCGGCTCCATTGTAAGAACGGAAATGAGCGAGGTCTATACCGCCCTGGAGCGCGGGGTAATAGACGGCTATGGATTCCCGACCCTGGGTACTCCAGACCACAAACTGGAAGAAGTCACCAAATATGTATGGGGACCGGCTTTCTACTGCGCACCTACAGGCATTTTTATCAACCTTGACAAATGGAACAGCCTTGCCCAGGAACAGCGCGATGTTCTCACGGCAATAGCCAAGGAAATGGAAAGAGAATCTACCGAAATCTACCCGGAATATGTGGAAAAGGACAGAGAGATGCTGAAGGAAGCAGGTGTTGAAATATACGAACTATCCCCGGAAAAAGAAAAGCGCCTTCTGGATATAGCCTATGAAGCCGGATGGAAAGAAGTATTGAAAAATGCACCTGCGGCCAAAGAGCTTCGCCCCTTGCTGACAAAATAATATAATTACAATCCTGCCGGCAAAATACGGGGAGTGGTCTGGCACTGCTCCCCGTATCTGCTGTCAGATTTACTTCTGCTGATTTGCGGCGGCATCAAAAGCAGGGGAAAATTAAATTATAACAATTTTTTCAATACGATAATAAAAGAGGTAAAACCGTTGAAAAAATTTATAAAACTCATCTCTGCGATTAATACCATTTTCGATGCAGTTGTTCGGTTTCTACCCTATCTGGCGGCGATTATGCTTTTTTGCATAACAATATTTATATCTCTTGATGTAATTCTCAGGTATACAATCAATTACACTTTCAAATGGGTTTTCGGGGGGACTGAATATTCGTTGCTGTTCATTACATTTCTTGCCACAGCATGGGTTTTAAAAGAAGACGGACATGTAAAATTAGACCTTCTGCTAAACGCTTTTGGAGAAAGGGTCCAGACATGGGCCAATATTTTTACATCCCTTATCGTGGCGGGAACATGCATAGTATTTACCTACGCCGGCGCCAATTATACTTTATACCTTTATCAAAACAATATTACTCTTACCAAGTACTACACAATCCCACAATTTGCAGTTGTTATAATTATTCCGATCGGTTTTTTCTTTTTAACGGTTCAATCACTGAAAACAGCTTACTATTATTTCCTAAAAACAAAGTAAATAAAGCATTGGGTTTTCCGGATCGCGAGGAGGTTCGTTAATGGTTTGGGGCATCACTCTTGCAGTAATACTTGCGGTACTCATAGTAATATTTTTAAGCGGCATTCCTGTAGCTTTTGCTTTTTTGCTGTTTAACCTCCTTGGTGTAATGTATTTTATGGGAGGTGCCGGCATAGAGCAACTTATTGTAAGTATGTTCAGCTCGCTGACCAAATTCCAGATTGCCCCGGTGCCCCTTTTTATTTTTATGGGCACGATCATGTTCTACTCTGGAATGGCACAAAAAGTCATTGATGTTATGGACAACTGGCTGGGACGTATGCCGGGCAGATTAAGCGTGCTGACATTGGGAGCCGGAACGGCTTTCGCCACTCTTTCCGGTTCAACACTGGCCACTTCAGGAACTTTGGGCACCCTGATGATCCCGGATATGGAAAGAAGGGGCTACAGCATACCCATGACGGTGGGACCCATTATGGGGGTTGGCGGATTGGCGATGATTATTCCGCCCAGCAATTTGGCGGTTATTCTGGGCAGCCTGGGAAAAATTTCCATCGGAGAACTTTTGATAGGCGGAATTTTACCCGGACTCCTGATTGCCGGACTCTATGTATCATACATAATCGGCAGGTGCTACTTCCAACCTTCCATGGCGCCAAGCTACAGCCTGGATAAACCGCCGGTGGCAGAAAGGTTAAAATCCACATTAAAATATGCATTACCCTTGATTTTTATTATTGTTGCCGTGCTGGGCAGCATATTTTTCGGCGTTGCCACACCCACAGAAGCCGCCGCCCTGGGTGCAATGACCTCCTTAATTTTATGCGCGGCTTACGGCAAACTGAATCTGAAAACAATGAGTGATTCGTCCCTGAGCGCTGTCAAGATTACCACAATGATATTCATGATTATTGCCGGTTCAATGGCTTTTAGCCAGATTCTGTCTTTTAGCGGTGTCAGCAGGGAACTTACCCAGTTTATCACCAGAGCGGAAATCTCCCCGATGCTAATCCTGATAGGAATGATGCTGACCACCTTGGTCCTGGGGACTTTCATGGAACAGATCGCGATAATGATGATCACTCTGCCAATTTATATGCCGGTGATTCGCGCCCTGGGATTTAACGATGTTTGGTTCGGAATCCTTATGCTAATCAATATAGAGGTGGCACTGACCACCCCCCCTTTTGGTATGATCTGCTTTATTATGAAAGGCGTCACTCCCAAGCACATAACCTTGACGGCAATCTATCGGGCAACCATCCCGTTTATACTCTGTGACATTATCGCTATTATATTGATAATCCTTTTCCCCGCCATTGTCACATTTTTACCGGACCTTATGCGTTGACCGGTTGAATCTGCGGGAAAAGGGCCAAACAATGATACATATCAAAGACGGTGTGGAAATACCGGAAAATGAACTCTGGTTTACCGCAACAGGAGCAGGCGGGCCGGGCGGACAGCATGTGAACAAAACCAGCACCCGGGTTACTCTCTGGTTTGATGTCAGAAATTCACCGAGCTTGACCGAGGATCAGAAAAAACGCATTTCGGAAAACCTCGCTACGCGTATCAACAAAAACGGCCAGCTCCGGATATCTGCAAGGCGGCACCGCAGCCAGGCAGACAACCGTGAACAGACGGTGGGAAGATTTGCACAACTCATCGCATACGCACTTGAAGAAACGCCCGAACGTAAAAGCACCCGAATCCCGAGAAACGCCAAAAAACGCCGCCTGGAAGAAAAAAAGCATCAAAGCCGCAAAAAACATTGGCGCTCAAAAGTCGAGCCCGAAGAAAATTGACAGTTTCGTAAAAAGTCAATTTTTAGATGGCAAAGTAAAAAATTCAAGATCAAGGCGCGCAAATATCGAGGAATGCAGCGTACTTAATCGTACGTGAAATTCCGAAGATATGCAGCGCAACGCAGATATTGGACTTTTTACTTTGCCATCAAAAGATAAACAGTTTAAACCCATAAGCCACCGGCACAGCAAAAAGGAGTGCGTCTATGCGGTCCAGCATCCCTCCGTGGCCGGGTAGGATGTCTCCCGAGTCCTTGATCCCGGCCCTTCGCTTGAGCTCGGATTCAAACAGGTCTCCGATTTGACCCGCGATGCCCAAAGCCACGGCAAACACCACCGTAAATGCAGTGGACAATCCAGGAAGCAGAAGAGTTTTAAACACAATGGCACCCAGAATATTGGCCGTCAGACCCCCGAGGGACCCTTCCACGGATTTGCTCGGACTGATAGCAGGGGCGAGCTTGTGTTTGCCCAGGTAAGTGCCGGCATAAAAGGCCCCTGCATCCCCGATAAACACTATAATTACGATAAAGAAAATCCATGTCACACCATCGGGCCGGGCGCGTATAAGCACCAGCATGGCAAGAGGAAGAAAAACGTAAACAAGCCCCTGGGCCTGTCTGGTTACTGTTTCCATGATATTAGGGACGGAGCGGTATACCGGCATGGAAAAAAGGGCTCCGAGCAGAAAACCAGAAAACATAAGAAGGATCATTGCCTCAAAAAAAGCATGCAGGGCGGCTGCTATCATTCCCAGTCCCGCCGCGGTGCCTATCAAAGGAATCGGTTTCAGAATCCGTATTTTATCTCCGTCCGAGACGATAAAAAAGTATTCCGATATTGCAAGCACTGCGATTACGGCTATCAGGCAGGCAAACCCCACCGGGGGACCCTTGTAGATCAGGGTCGCCAGTACAGGTACTGCAACAATTGCTGTGATCCATCTTTTCAGATGCATGGCACATTCCCTGATAAAGGTTCACGATCCTTAAAACCGGCATGCAGAAGACATGGGGCCGGTCTCAGGACGGAACCCTGCCAAAGCGGCGTTCGCGTTCCTGGAAATTTTTCAGGATATTGTAATATTCCTCGCGCGTGAAATCCGGCCACAAAGTGGGGGTAACAAAGATCTCAGCGTAGGCGATCTGCCACAACAAAAAATTGCTGACGCGGAATTCCCCGCTGGTCCGTATGAGCAGCTCGGGATCGGGCATCCCGGAGGTATACATATATTTGGCAAAATTTTCCTGGCCGACGTCCTCAGGGGCGATCCGGCCATCCTTTACTGCCTCGGCCATGGCCCGCGCCGCCATAGCGATCTCGGCCCGCCCCCCGTAGCTCAATGCAAGGGTTAAACACATCCCATCGTTTTCGCGGGTGGCTTCTGCAGTTTGCTCCAATACCTGCTGCACATCTTCAGGTAGCCGTTCTATTTCACCGATAATATTTAACCGGATATTGTTTTCAGCCAACTCGCGGGTCTCGGATGTGAGAAAACGCTTCAGCAGAGTCATAAGGGCCGAAATCTCTGTTTCCGGCCGCTGCCAGTTCTCTGTTGAAAAGGCATACAAGGTGAGATACCGGATGCCGATTTCCCTGCTGGCACGCACTACCATGCGTACCGTGTCCGCCCCGCGCTCATGTCCCTTGACCCGGTTTAACACGCGCTTTTTCGCCCACCTGCCGTTTCCGTCCATTATCACGGCAACGTGGGAGGGGAGTTTGGAAGGATTCAGGCCTGCATTTTCGGCAGCCTCAGACTTCAAGGATCTCCTTTTCCTTATCCTTGTACAGATCGTCGATCTGCTTTACATGATTGTCCGTCAGCTTCTGGATCTCGTCAAAGGCCTTGTTCACATCGTCTTCTGAGGCGTCTCCATCCTTTTTGAGGGACTTTAGCGAATCGTTTGCTTCTCTGCGTATATTGCGAACAGCGATCCGATAATCCTCGCAGATCTTGTTGACCTGCTTAACGATTTCCTTTCTCCGGTCCTCTGTAAGTGGCGGAATGGTTATCCTGATAATTTTTCCGTCGCTCGAAGGCGTCAGTCCAAGATTTGATTTCATGATCGCCTTTTCTATCTCCTTTACCGCGGATGGATCCCAGGGCTGGATAGTGATCAGGCGGCTTTCAGGAACCGAAAGCGATGCGAGCTGGTTCAATGGCGTTGGTGTTCCGTAATAATCCACCATAACATCGTCGAGAATACTCAACGAGGCCCGCCCGGTGCGGATCTTTTGGAGCTCCTTTTTCAATGCTCCAACCGATTTCTCCATCTTTTCTCCGCCTTCGCTGATAATCGAATCTATCATGGCCGCTCACCTTTAAGGTTCAAGTTTAAAGGTTCAAGGTTTAAGTGGGCTCATATTTATAACCTGTACCCGCCTCGGAGCAATGCACTGCTATTGATTGATCTCGTAAATACGGGTTCCGATGTTCTCTCCGCATACCACTCCGCGTGCATTGCCTTTCTGCTTTAAATTAAATACCACAAGCATCAGGCGGTTGTCCATGGCCAAGGAGATGGCCGTGGAATCCATGACATGGAGACGCTTTTCCAAAACCGACATATAATCTATGCTGTCAATAAATAAGGCGGTTTTGTTCTGCACCGGATCCATGTCATAAACCCCTTCAACCTTGGTGCCCTTGAGCAATACCTCGGCATGGATCTCCGCGGCTCTTAGCACCGCGGCCGTATCCGTGGTAAAATACGGATTTCCGGTGCCTGCTGCAAATATGACAACTCTGCCCTTTTCCAGGTGGCGAATTGCGCGTCGCCGGATATAAGGTTCCGCCATCTGGTGCATGGAAATGGCCGAAAGCACACGCGTAGGAATATCCAGCTTTTCCAGTGCGTCCTGGAGGGCCAGGCTGTTCATCACGGTTGCCAGCATACCAAGGTAATCCGCAGATGCTCTATCCATACCACTGGAACTTCCGGCAACTCCACGGAATATATTGCCGCCGCCCACAACCAAAGCTGTCTGCACACCGAGTTCGGCTACAGATCTTACCTCATCTGCAACGTAACGCAAAGTATCGGGGCTGATGCCGTATTGCTCATCTCCCATGAGGGCTTCGCCGCTCAATTTCAGAAGCACGCGGTTGAATGTGGGCCGGCTCAAAATTTCAGCTCTCTCCGATCTGGAAACGGGAAAAACGGTTGATGGTTATCTTCTCGCCTGTTTTTGCTATCATCTCGTTTAAGACATCGGAAATTGTAAGATTTGTATCCCTGATGTAGAGTTGGTTCATCAGGCATGATTCCTTGTAGAACTTATTCATTTTTCCTTCGACGATTTTTTCAGCCACATCCTCCGGCTTTCCCATTTCAAGGGCCTGTTGACGGTAGATCTCCTTTTCACGCTCCACCGCCTCGGCCGGGATGTCTTCGGGGACCACGCCGAGCGGGCTTGAGGCCGCGATATGCATGGCGATATTTTTGGCAAACTCCTTGAACTCGTCGGTTTTTGCAACAAAATCTGTCTCGCAGTTTACCTCCACAAGCACACCGATTTTCCCGCCCATGTGCACGTAGGACTGAATCACGCCGTCGGCGGCCACCTTGCCCGCCCGTTTTTTGGCGGTCGCAAGCCCCTTTTTACGCAGATAGTCGGCCGCTTTCTCCATATCGCCTTCACACTCGCTAAGAGCCTCTTTGCAGTCCATTATCCCGGCACCGGATCTGTCCCGGAGTTGTTTGACCATATCTGCAGTTATCGTTGACATAAACTATTCTCCTGTATTTGCAGATTCTTCTGAGTTTTCCGAATCTTGTGTTCCCTCTGAAGTTGTACCCGCCTGGCTGCCTGACGAGGCCTTGCGGATAACCTCTACTACCGGCCCCTGTTCATCTTCGGACATCACGCGTCTTTCGACCGTTTCTTCCCCCTGCTGTGCGGCTTCTTCGGCCTGCTTGTCCATCTCGGCCTGCAGCTTTTCCTCACGGCGCTTTGCGCCTTCAATTGCAGCGTCGGCTATCCTGGAGGTAATGAGCCTGATGGAACGGATGGCATCATCGTTGCCGGGAATAACGTAGTCGATCGTATCGGGGTCGCAGTTTGTATCAACTATGGCCACCACAGGAATACCAAGCCTTATGCCTTCGCGCACAGCTATGGCCTCTTTTTTGGGATCCACGACAAACAGTGCGCCCGGAGGCGATTTCATTGAGCGGATGCCCCCGAGATTATTGTCAAGCTTGGTGCGTTCCTTTAACATGTAAACCCTCTCCTTCTTGGGATACATGTTGATGGAGCCGTCGTTTTCGATGGTATTAAGATGGTTTAAACGCTCTATACTCTTCTTTACGGTTTCGAAATTGGTGAGCATGCCTCCGATCCACCTGTTCTGCACATAAAACATCTCGCAGCGGTTGGCCTCCTCGTAGACCGCCTCCCTGGCCTGCTTCTTGGTGCCGACAAACAGCACGCTCTTGCCCCCTGCGACCGTGTCCGCCACAAAGTCATATGCCACCTTAAACATCCGGACCGTCTGTTGCAGATCAATAATGTAGATTCCGTTTCTGGCCCCGAAGATGTATTTTTTCATCTTGGGATTCCAGCGCCGGGTCTGGTGACCGAAATGGACACCCGCCTCAAGCAGCTCTTTCATTGTAACGTACGCCATTTAAAACTCCTTTTTCTTCGGTTTTGGGACCACCGCCTTTGTCATCCCGGCAGCCGACTTTTCAAAGAAAGCACCGAAGCCACCGGTCAAAAGGCGTGTGTCATTAATTAATAAATTGAGTATCTATACCAGAAGATTACAGGCTCAGCAATATTTTTATTATCATATTTTCTGCAGCACCGCCGCCCGGTCATGCCCCCCGTAGTCTCTGATAAATTCCATATTCCCGTAAGCATTCCGGTTTCGGCTCAGCTCAGCCACAGCCGCTTTCTGATCGCATCCCATCTCCATTATCAGAAAGCCGCCATCTGCCAGGTACCGGGGGGCTTTATCAACAATGCAGCGGATTGCCTCAAGCCCGTCTTTGCTGCCGTCCAGGGCCACGCGGGGTTCATATTCGCTGATTTCAGGTTCCAGCTCTGAGAACTGGTCAGAAGGAACATAAGGGGGATTGGAGACGATCATGTCAAAACCCCTGGCCGCGGAGTCAACCGCCTCCAGCCAGTTGCCTGCAAAAAAACAAATTTGCTCGCTCACCCTGTTGCGCGCCGCATTTTTTTTTGCCACCTGCAGGGCAGGATATGATCGGTCCACAGTAAAATACAGATTCCCGGGACGTTCTGCAGCCAGGCTAACAACAACTGCTCCTGAGCCGGTACCCAGGTCCATTATACGCTTTGCTTCTCCGTTTTCCAAAGGCAGCCGCGCAAGAGCTGCTTCCACCAGGTGCTCTGTTTCCGGCCTGGGGATAAGCACATCCGGAGTTACTGTAAACGGCAATCCCCAAAATTCCCAGGTTTTGAGGATATAGGCCACCGGCTCCCGGAGCACACGGCGCCGAATCATTTGCCGGTATGACGCAAGCTCGGTTTCGGACAATGGCTGGTCGTGGCGAATATATAAATCGATGCGCTCAACCCTCAGGACCTCAGCGAGCAAAAGCTCCGCTGTCAAACGGGGGGAGTCGATGTGGCGGGAATGAAAATATCCGGCCGTCCATTGAAGCACGTCAAGAACGGTCCATACCTGCTGTTTCTGCAACTTGTGATTCCGCATTCTGCAATGCCCGGGCCTGATAGGAGGCGGCCAGTTCGTCTATGATTTCATCGAGTTCGCCCTGCAGAACCTGTTCGAGTTTGTACAGGGTAAGCCCGATGCGGTGATCTGTTATCCGGCTCTGCGGAAAATTATAGGTCCTGATCCTTTCGCTTCGATCTCCGCTTCCCACCTGGCTTCTTCGCTCCTGGGTGATCTTTTCATTCTGCTCGCGGACCTGGATGTCATAGAGCCTGGCCCGCAGCACCTTCATTGCCTTTGCCTTGTTTTTGTGCTGCGATTTTTCATCCTGGCAGGTCACCACCAGCCCGCTGGGGGTGTGGGTAAGCCTGACCGCCGAATCCGTTGTATTCACTGACTGCCCGCCCGGACCGCTGGAGCGGAACACGTCCACTTCAACGTCATTGGGGTCGATCTGAACTTCAACGTCTTCTGCTTCGGCAAGCACAGCCACCGTAACCGCGGAAGTATGTATCCTGCCCTGGGCCTCTGTGGCAGGAACCCGCTGGACCCGGTGAGTGCCGCTCTCGTATTTAAGATGGCTGTAGGCACCCTGCCCCCTGACCATGGCGACAACCTCTTTTGCTCCGCCCGAATCGGTCCAGTGGGCATCAATAAGCTCAATCTTCCACCCCTTGGATTCGGAATAACGCGAATACATCCGGAACAGATCGCCGGCAAAAAGGCTGGCCTCCTCGCCTCCTGTGCCTGCCCGGATTTCTATGATCACGTTTTTTTCGTCATTGGGATCTTTCGGAATCAGCAGCTTCTTTAGTTCCTTTTCGAGCTCGGCCCGTTGTTGTTCAAGAGAATCTATCTCGCTTTTGGCAAGTTCCTTGATTTCGGAGTCGCTGTCTGAAAGCAGCTCCCGGCTCTGTTCAAGCTCCTGATTCACCCGGCGGTACTCGCTGTAAGTTCCAACAATCTTTCCCAGCTCCGCGTGCTCCCGGACGTACTTTGGGTACCGCTCCCTGTCGCCGACAACCGCGGGATCGGAAAGCAAATGCTCAAGCTCGTAATAGCGCTTTTCTATACCTTCCAAGCGTTCAAACATGAAAGCCTCTGGAGCCCCTTATTTCTTGCCGCCTTCTTGCTGATACCATGCATACTTGCGGCGGAACCGCTCGATCCTGCCTGCCGAGTCCACCAGCTTCTGTTTTCCTGTATAAAAAGGATGACATTGCGAACAAATTTCAACTGAAATATTTTCCCGCGTCGAGCCCACCGTGATCTCATTGCCGCATGCACAGCGGATAGTGGTTTCCTTATATTGCGGATGAATATCTTTTTTCATTTCAAACACCTCATAATTCAGGTTCAAGGTTAAAGATTCAAGGTTTTACGAATTCATTGCGTCCAGAAATTCCTTGTTGGTTTTTGTGCCCTTCATCTTATCCAGCAAAAATTCCAGACTGTCAATAGGATTCAGAGGAGAAAGCAGCTTGCGCAGTATCCAGACCCTGTTTAAAGTATCTGCCTCCATGAGCAGCTCTTCTTTCCGGGTGCCGGACCGGTTTATGTCTATTGCCGGATACATCCGGCGGTCCGAGAGCTTGCGGTCAAGGTGCAACTCCATATTGCCGGTACCTTTGAATTCCTCGAATATTACCTCGTCCATCCTGCTGCCGGTATCTATCAGGGCCGTGGCGATAATAGTAAGACTGCCCCCTTCTTCGATGTTTCTGGCAGCCCCGAAAAACCGCTTGGGCCGGTGCAGAGCATTGGCGTCCACGCCGCCGGAAAGCAGTTTGCCGCTGGAAGGCACGGTCATGTTATAGGCCCGGGCAAGGCGTGTGATGCTGTCGAGCAGAATAACCACATGCTTTTTGTGCTCCACCAGCCGCTTGGCTTTTTCAGACACCATCTCAGCCACCTGAACATGACGCTCTGCAGGCTCGTCAAACGTGGAAGAGACTACTTCGGCATCCACCGAACGCTGCATGTCTGTAACCTCTTCGGGGCGCTCGTCGATTAGCACCACAAAAGGAATGACGTTTTTATGATTGGCTATGATGCTGTTTGCAATGTTTTTAAGCAGCATGGTCTTGCCGGTTCTCGGCGGGGAGACTATCAGTCCGCGCTGGCCGAAACCCAAGGGGGTCATAAGGTCCATAATCCGTACGGAATAATTGCCCGGTTCATGCTCAAGCTTGACCTTTTTTTCCGGAAAAAGAGGTGTGAGGTTATCAAAAAGGATCTTTTCCCTGGCGGCCTCGGGTTCCTCAAAATTGATTGCCTCGACTTTTAGCAGGGCGAAATAACGTTCCGACTCCTTTGGCTGGCGGATCTGACCTGATACGGTGTCCCCGGTTTTGAGATTGAAGCGGCGGATCTGGGAAGGTGAGACGTAAATATCATCCGGTCCGGGAAGATAGTTGCAGTCATGGGACCTCAGAAAGCCGAAACCATCGGGCAGAATTTCCAGGGTGCCCTCGCCGTAGATCAAACCGTTTTTTTCAATATGCGCCTGCAGAAGGGAAAAAATAAGCTCCTGCTTACGCATCCGGCCTACGTTCTCTATGTTGAACTTCTTGGCCATCCGGGTGAGTTCACTGATTTTTTTGTTTTTTAGTTCAATAATGTTCATTAAATACCATTCCCTGTTATTTTTCTCCCATTTTCATTCTGATTGTTTTATTTTTGAATACTTACTGATCTATATTAGACAACCGTGGTTCACTATTGCAACGGCGCGGGGCCTTCGCTATTTTACACAACAGGCCTCGCCAGCGATCCCCCGGCTCTGCTTTCTGTGGCACATGCAGGCCGCGTATACATGTATATATGTCTTTTTAAAACTTAGGTAATAAAAGGCCTGATTTTAGATGTATTTGATCTGAAGGAATCACAGCAACAGAAAAACGTCCACAAGGCAGGTACGTTTTTTTAATAAATAAAACATTAATATTTAGGTGTCAACAATTTTCGCTTTTTTTTACAACTTGCCTCCAACTTTTTTGTAAATCCGGTCCACCTGCCGGTATACTTCCCGGATACTTTCGTTGTTGTTTATGACAAAATCCGCAAGCCCGCGCTTTTGCTCCTCGGGCATCTGAGTTTTCATCAGAGCTTTAGCTTCTTTACGGGTTGCGCCGTCCCTGGCCATTATTCGCTGAATTCTGTTTTCGCACGTTGCGCTGACCATGATCACATGGTCGAAAAATTTCTGCATGCCGGTTTCAAATAACAGGGGGACCTCCACTGCAGCCAGGGGTAAACCCTGTTTTTCGGCATCTTTTAAATGAGCTTTAATCCGCTCAATTACATCGGGGTGAACAAAATTCTCCAGGGTTTTTCTGGCCCCCTCATCCTTTATAATTATCCGACGCAGTTTCCGGCGGTCAATGGATTTGTCAGGAGCCAGGATACCGTTGCCAAAGTGTTTAACGATCTGCTCATACGCCCGGGTTCCGCGCTCCACGGCTTGCCGTGCCAGCTGATCCGCACTGAATACGGGTATGCCGAATTCCCGAAAGCGCATACATACAACAGACTTGCCGGAACCGGCGTTGCCGGTTACCCCTATTGCAAGCGCTCTTGGTTGTGCGTGCACGGAGATTTCTTTTATATCCATTGCATTTGCGAGGGTTTTGCGCTAATTGTTAGCAGAAAAAATATTTCTATATCCAAAAAAATGACTTTAATCAACCCGAAATTTATACCCGAAAGCTCCGGCCTCTATCTGGTGGGGGGATGTGTGCGCGACCTGCTGCTCGGCCGGCCGACCACGGATTATGATCTGGCAGCCAAAGGCGATGCAGAAAAGATTGCCGACGCAATTGCCTCTGCTGCAGGCAGCCGTGTGGTTGTCATGGGCGGGGCCGGCAAATGCGTCTACCGAATAGTTACAGATGAAGGCAATTATGATGTCTCTGATATAAAAGGACCGGATATCAAATCTGATCTCCTGCGCCGGGATTTTACAGTAAATGCAATGGCTGTAAATACCATAACCGGAGAACTAATAGATCCCGCAGGCGGCAGAAAAGATTTGTCAGGCAGGCTGATCCGCATGGTTTGGCCGGGCGCATTTGATGAAGATTCATTAAGACTGCTCAGGGCTTTGCGTATGGCTGCGGTTCTGAATTTCTCCATAGATTCCGAGACACTTGCCGCCCTATCCTCAAGGTCGGAAAAGATCGCAGAAACAGCAGGTGAACGGGTACGTGAAGAATGGATTAAAATGCTGCAAAGTCCTTTTTCCGCGAAGCTGATAAATATGGCAGAGAGCACTGGACTACTCTACGGCATTTTTCCGGAACTCAGGCAACTCAAAGGCTGCCCCCAAAACCGGCACCACCGGTTTGATGCATTTGAACATACCATTGCGGTCTATCGGGTATTGGAAAAGATGCTTCACGAAAACAGGCCCTTTATGTACTCAGGCTGTAAAAATACGGATCTGCTTAACTCCGCCGGGGGAATCGGGCTTATCAAGCATGCAGCCCTGCTCCACGATATCGGCAAGCCGATGACCCGCAGCGTTGATGACAAGGGAGATATCCATTTTTATAATCACGATTCTGCCGGAGCAAACATGGTCCGGGATATAAACCTTAGGCTTCGTTTTTCAAATCGTGAAAACAATTATACTTTTTTTCTGGTAAAAAATCATCTCAGGCCCCTTTTTCTTTTTATTTTACAAAAAGCCGATAAACTGAAGACAAAAACCGTGACCCGGTTTTTTATCAGAACCGCTCCGCTGAGCCCGGATCTGCTGCTTATGGCAACCGCCGACTTTGCCGGCAAAGATTCATACGCCGCCGATGAATTCACGGACTTTGCCCAAAACCTTGTCCGGCAATATTTAAACCAACACCTGCCTGCGTCCCGCCGGCCGCGGCTGATCACGGGCCGCGACTTAATCGAAATATACAGCTTAACCCCCTCGCCGCTTTTTTCGGAAATATTGGAAAAAATCGAAGAAATGCGCCTGGCAGGCCTCTTGAAAAACCGGGATCAGGCTTTGGAATATACTGAAAAACTCCTTCAAAGAAAGGGATAAAACTATTATTGCCGCTCCCTTTTTTCTTTACTTGACATTATGTTGACATTTTTATATGTAGATAAATTTTGCGAACAATGCCTGTAAATAAAATACAGAACTTGGATCTCACATTGGCGTGAACCTCTGGCAAAAGGAGAAGGCGGCTATGAACATTTTGTTTTTCGGGCCCAACGGAAGCGGCAAGGGTACACAGGGAGCGATCCTCAAGGAAAAATTCAATATTCCGCAGATCGAATCCGGGGCCATTTTCCGGGAAAATATCAAAGGCGGCACCGAGCTTGGCAAACAGGCCAAGGCTTACATTGACCAGGGCGAACTGGTGCCGGACGACATCACTATTCCGATGATCCTGGACAGGCTCAAAGAAGACGACTGTAAAAAAGGATGGCTGCTGGACGGCTTTCCCAGGAACAAAAATCAGGCGATCAAGCTACATGAGGCTCTTCAGAAAGAAGGTATGAACCTCGATATAGTGGTTGATATAGAACTTGACCGGGAGATCGCCAAAAACCGTATCATGGGACGTCGCCTGTGCGTCAATGACAACAATCATCCCAACAATATCTTCATTGACGCCATCAAGCCTGACGGAGACAAGTGCCGGGTATGCGGCGGAGAGCTCCAAACCCGCTCCGATGACCAGGACGAAGCGGCCATAGACAAGCGCCACCATATCTACTATGATACGGAGAGCGGAACCTTGGCGGCAGCCTACTACTTCCGGGACATCGCCGCAAAGGATCCCAACATGAAATATATTACCCTGACCGGCAAAAACAGCGTCAAGGAAGTCGCTGACGAACTGGTCTCAAAACTTCCCGCGTAATTCTTTTTGCAAAATGCCGCTTGCAGAGAGATGCGGGTAGAAGACTTATGTTGGTTTGACATTTTTGCATAAATTATTAAGATACAAAGCAACCAAATCTTATGTAAAGGGGGTTGAAATATTTGAAGGAAATCGCGGTCAAAGTCGACGACAACGATCTTGAAAAGGCGATGCGCGTTCTTAAGAAAAAAATCCAGAATGACGGCCTGTTCAAGAAATTACGGCTCAAGAAGAACTACGAAAAACCCAGTGAATACAGACGCCGCAAGAGACGCGAAGCACTGCGGCGGCAGCGGATCGCCGAGGCCAAGAAACGCACACGATACCGCAGAACATAGTGTCCTGCAGAACCGAAGCAGGCAAATGCATCATATTGAGTAAAGGACCCGGCCGGCTGTGAGCGCCACCGGGTTTTTTATGCAACGCCGGACAAGGGAGCAAAGTCATAATGGAAAACGCCTATGACAAATGCCTGACCGAGATGTTTTCCCTGCGCAGATTCGGCATAAAGCTGGGGCTGGATATCATAGATGGCATGCTCGAAGGGCTGGGGCATCCTGAAAAATCCTATTCCTGCATCCACGTGGCAGGCACCAACGGGAAAGGATCCATTGCCTCGGCTCTTGCAGCAATCCTGCATGCGGCAGGTCATCGGGTAGGGCTTTATACCTCGCCTCATCTTGTAAGGTTCAATGAACGCATCTGCATAAACAACACCCAAATATCAGACCGGGGCGTGATCGAGGCTTACGAGGCGGTAAAGGCCGTAGCCCCGAAGGACCGGGAGCCCACATTTTTCGAATACTCCACGGCCATGGCCCTTTATGCCTTTGCAAAAGCCGGAGTTAACTGGGCCGTAATTGAAACCGGGATGGGCGGCCGCCTTGATGCAACAAACATTTTATCGCCCGAATTATGTATAATTTCAAATGTTTCGCTTGAACATCGGCTTTATCTCGGAAACACCGTCGCTCAGATAGCAGCGGAAAAAGGCGGAATAATAAAGCCGAACATCCCGACGGTAACCGGCGTGCACCAGAAATCCGCAATAGAAATGATAGAAAACATCGCCGCTGAAAAAAAGGCCCCGCTTTTCAGGCGCGGCAGCGACTTCCGGGTCAGACGCAAAAACGGAACTGACGGGAATTTTAAATTTACATACCATGGCCTTGACAATAAATGGGCAGATCTGCATTCTTCGCTGCGAGGTATTCACCAGCTGGATAACGCCGCCCTCGTGCTTGCAGGCTGCGAAGTACTCATGCGGAAGGGAGTTTCACTCTCCTTTGAAGATATAAAACCGGGACTTGAAAATGTCAGATGGCCCGGCCGCCTGGAAATACTTGAGACCCGGCCTGAAATATTAATCGACGGAGCCCACAATCTGATCGCCGCCCGCCGGCTGGCAGCATTTCTTTCCGATTACGGGCGAAATCGGAAAGTAACCTTGGTGATCGGCATTCTTGATGACAAGCCTTACAAAGCAATGTTGAAATCTCTTGTTCCTTTGTGTGATCACATTATTGCAACCCGGCCTGTAATCGAGCGAAGCCTTCCGGCCTCCACCCTTGCCGGGATCGCCATGGAAATGACGGATCAGGTCGAGGTCATAGACGATGTAAGCTCGGCGGTCGTCCGGGCCATGGAAGTGACCCCCGAGACCGGGATAATCTGCATTGCAGGCTCGCTTTACGTGGCAGGCGAAGCCATAGCAGCCCTGGAGGGAATGTCAGTGCCTGTCGCAGTTTAGGACCCCAAAATTTAAGATTCCTGCTTGACTTATCCATGCACATCTTCTATGTTGCTTGCCGTATGCGCCCGTAGCTCAGGGGATAGAGCGTCAGCCTCCGGAGCTGAAAGTCGCAGGTTCGAATCCTGCCGGGCGTACCATAAAAAAGGGACAGATCTATTTTTGAGGCCCCTCCTCCCCCCTCAAAGACTCAAAAAAAGATCCGCCCCTTTTTTTATTTACGAAAAATCCACATAATAAGCGATAAAACGATACTAACCACTATCATGGTTGTAATCGGGATATAGACCTTCATACCGGGCCGGTCGATAAGGATATCTCCGGGAAGGCGCCCAATAGGCAATTTGGCAAGCCACGGCCAGAAAAGCCCGATTGCCGCGATTGTAATTCCGATAATAATCAGCGTCTTCTGCATATTGTGATGTTTTTATTTTTATACAGGTTTACCAGACATTAAGCTCCGTAATATTGCCTGTACCAGTCCACAAAACGCCGGATCCCGGTTTCAATCGGGGTTACCGGTTTGAATCCCACAGCATTATACAGATCATCTATATCCGCGCACGTAGCGGGCACATCTCCCGGCTGGAGATCGAAAAACTCCTTTTTTGCCTCCCTGCCCAGGACTTCTTCGAGCACGCCGATAAAGTGCATAAGTTGCTCCGGCCTGTTGTTTCCGATGTTATAGATTTTGTAGGGAGCATAAGAGGTTCCGGGGTCCGGATTGTCTCCTGTCCAGGCCGGATCCGGTTCGGGTTTTTTGGCCATAACCCGAACCACGCCTTCGATTATATCGTCAATATATGTAAAATCCCGCTTCATTTTGCCGTGGTTAAACACCTTGATGGACTCGTTGTTTAAAATGGCCCTTGTAAACAGAAAAAGCGCCATATCGGGCCTGCCCCAGGGGCCGTAGACCGTGAAAAACCGAAGACCGGTACTGCAAAGACCATAGAGATGGCTGTATGTATGGGCCATGAGCTCGTTTGCCTTCTTGGATGCCGCATAAAGCGAGACCGGATGATCCACGTTGTCGTGGACTGAAAACGGCATTTTGGTGTTTGCGCCGTAGACCGAGCTAGAAGAAGCGAACACGAGATGGGAGACCCCGTAATGCCTGCAGCATTCCAGTAGATTGACGAATCCCGCAAGATTTGCATCAACATATGCATGGGGATTTTCAAGCGAGTAGCGTACACCGGCCTGAGCCGCCATGTTTACCACTACATCAAAACGGTTTTTTTCAAACAACTCGGTTAAAGCAGCGCGATCACCAAGGTCGATTTTGTAAAAGGAAAAATCCCGCTTTTTTCCGAGCTCTGCGAGGCGGGCTTTTTTAAGCTCCACGTCGTAATACGGATTCAGGTTGTCAATGCCTGTCACGTGCCTGCCCTCATCTGCCAGGCGGGCTGCCAGGTGATATCCGATAAAGCCGGCACAGCCGGTAACAAGTATTTTTTCCATCATCATTTTCCCGTTTTCAACTAGAGTTTTTCAATCAAGTCCATGAGCAGCCTCACCCCGAAACCAGTTCCCCCGGGCTGACAGTAATCATGCGCTTTGCTTGCAAAGGCGGGCCCTGCAATATCAATATGGGCCCAGCGCGCACCTTTGGTAAATTCGGAAAGAAACAAGGCTGCTGCAATGGCGCCGCCCCAGCGGTCTTTTCCAACGTTTCTGATGTCTGCGAAATCGCTTTTAAGCAGCTCCCGGTAGTCTTCGGGCATTGGCATGGACCAGCACCGCTCGTAAGTCTTTTGCCCTGAATCCGCAATTAAACCGGAAAGCTTTGCGTCCGGGGAAAACACCCCTGCTATCTTCTCACCCAGAGCCACAATGCAGGCTCCTGTCAGTGTGGCAAGGTCTATTACCACATCAGGGGCGTATTGATTAATCGCATAATCCAGGGCATCCGCCAGTATCATACGGCCTTCGGCATCGGTGTTGCCGATTTCCACTGTCTTGCCCGAGGCTGTCTTTACAATATCTCCCGGCCGGTATGCGGTGCCGGACGGCATATTTTCCACCAGGGGGGCCACCCCCACCAGTCTCTGGGCAAATCCGGTGCGGGCAGCGCAAATAAGTGTTGCAGCCACCGCTGCAGCTCCCGCCATGTCCTGCTTCATCCCTTCAAGCCCGCTTGCGGGCTTGATATTTATGCCTCCGGAATCAAATGTCACGCCCTTGCCGACCAGAACGATTGTTTTTTCCCAAGACTCGGGCCGATGATCGAGCACAACCATCTGAGGACGGCTGCTGCTGCCCGAAGCCACTGACAGAAAAGCGCGCATCCGGTTTTTCTTCAAATCCGCGGTATCCAGGACCACGGTTTCCAGAGGCTCTTTTTCGGCGGCTTTGGCAATGGAACGCGCTAAACGGGTAGGACGCTTGTCATTGGAAGGCATGCTTACCCAGTCCCTTGCCAAAAGCGTGCCCTGACAGACAATCTCCGTTTTTTTTGCAATGCGCCGGGCCTGATTTTCAAAACCGGCCTCTGCATAAAATTCAATCTTGTTTATCGGCTTGTGCTTTTTTTCCTTTTTGTAGAGATCAAACCTGTAGTTGGCAAGCACGGCCCCTTCCATCATGGCCTCTGCCGCAGCCTTCCTGCCCGAGGCTTTGCCTCCCGGCTCAGGGATGCATATAAGCAGGGATGCAAGATCCGCAGCAACGGCCCGGTTGACCGCCTTGCCGCATGCCTTGCGCACGGTCTCGCGATCCGCGTCTTCTGCCCTGCCAATTCCCAGTACCACCACCCTTTTGGCCTTAACCCCCTGGATATCATAGAACATCAACTCGTCCCCGGATTTTCCCGAAAATTCGGGCCAGTCCCGTGCCCGGTCTGCCAGCTCCTGTATCTGCGGATCCGTATACGCAGCTTCGTCTTCAAATACAGCAACCACAAGTATATCGGTTTTGACCACCGCAGGATGATCCGTTCGTATCTCTATCAAAGTCTCCTCCATTAAGTCATCCCTCTTTCTTTTTGTATCGCCTCGTATGCCTCCTGGATTTCCCGGAACTTGTCATTGGCAAAGTTCACAAACTCCTCCGGCAGGCCCTTGGAGGCGATCGTATCAGGATGATAGTCGCGCACCAGTTTTCTGTACCGTTTCTTTATGGTCGCATTATCATCCGACGGGCTGCAGCCTAAAACAGCATAGTATTTTTCGGTATTGGATACATATCGCGATTTCATGCTCTGATAATCTGCATCAGGGAGCCCGAACGTGCGGACTGCGCTTTCAATAAGCGCCTCCTCGCTTTTATCCATCCTTCCGTCGGCCACCGAGACCCGCAGCAGGATATCGATCATCAACTCCAGCAGTTCAGGCCGGTTGTGAAACTGCTGATAAAACTGGGATGCAAACTCCTCAAAGGTCTGAGGCGCCTTAAGTGCGGTGTTGAATATCTTTTCGCCCATCTGGCGGCTCTCTGCGTTCAAACGAAGATCTTCGTTCATAAACCGCCTGATCGAGCCAATCTCCTCGTCCGTGACCTGACCGTCAACTCTGGCAAGCTTTGCGAGCATGGAAAAGGCGGCCACAAAAAAAGTTAGCTGTGCTTTATCCTGTTCGGCCATCTGGCCGGCACCCGGCAAAACCCTCTGCTGTTCGCCTTTATCAGCATCCATAAGGTGGCCCAAAGCGGCCCCTGCAATGGCGCCAAGCGGCCCGCCCAAAGCAAACCCTATGGTTCCGCCCACCATTTTTCCCAACCAGCTCATAAATCTCTATTCTCCTTTATAATCCCATTTGAATTCCGCAGCTCCGATCAGTTTCCGGCGAAGAGTATCCAGGGCGGCTTCTGCAAAAATCCGCTTGTTTGCCAGACGATTGTCAAACGGAAAATAACAGCACTTTGCAAAGCTTATCTCAGGTCCGCAAAGACCGATACAAACAGTGCCCACAGGCTTTTCAGCGGTCCCTCCGCCGGGCCCTGCAACCCCGCTTACAGCCAGACCGTAATCCGTGGCTGAAACCCTTTTTGTCCCGGCCGCCATTTCACGGACTACTTCTTCTGATACCGCTCCATGGGCCTCCAGGGTATCTGCAGATACTCCGAGCAAATCCTTTTTTGCCTTATTTGCGTAAGTTACGATCGATCCGGCAAAATAACCGGAACTTCCGGCCACGTTTGTTATTCTGTGCCCGATCAAGCCGCCGGTACACGATTCTGCCAGCGCCAGCGTAGCGGGTCTCCCGGCCAGAAGAGCCCCGACCACCTCCTCCATGGTCTGTCCGGAATCAGAATATACAAACTCACCTATCCGGTCCATCACCGATGCCGAAGCATTTTCAATTGCCGCAGACAGATGGTCGGGATTCCGCCCGTATGCAGAAAGCTTAACATGAATTACCGGAAATTCCGAAAGCATACCGATTCTTACATCGCCCGGCACTACTGTCAAGTCTACAAGCCGCTCATTTACCCGGGATTCGGGCAGACCGAACAGCGACAAACACTTTTCCCGGTAGTAATTGCGGTTTTCGCCCTTGCAATAGCGCGCCTCAAGAGCCGGTATCACGTTATCTTTCATTATACGGCGCATTTCAAAAGGCACGCCGGGCAGGAAATAAAATCTGCACCCGCCTATGTTCATGGAAAACCCGGGGGCGGTTCCGACCGGATTCAATATAGGCTGAGCGCCTGCAGGCAGGTCGCCCTGCTTGGCCTCGGACTCGGAAAGAGGTCGGTTAAAACGCTTGAAAAATTCTTCAATATAAGCCCTTGCCGTGGGATTTGGCTGCAGGTCCACGCCCGCGGCGGCCGCTGCCGCCTGGGCGGTTATATCATCCACGGTGGGTCCGAGTCCCCCTGTCACTACTCCTATATCCGCTCTTTTACCGGCCTCGGACAAAACATCCGCCATTCGTTTCAGCTCATCGCCAACACTTACATGGCGGCCCACGGGAATGCCGATTTCATATAACCGGGCGGCGATATAGGCGGCATTGGAGTCCACCACCGTGCCGGTAAGCACCTCGTCTCCTGTTGATATTATTTCCGCTATCATTTTGGTGTCCCTGGCACTTTAATACTTTTTAAAGGGATTTTTACCGGAATATTTTTTCAAGCACAAATAAAAACGCTATTTCTCTTCCGGAATAAATTTCTGCTTGACAAATAATAAATACAACATTTAATAAATTATAAATCAGGCTACAAAACAGCCGTGCAATCAGACAAGACTTTTTAATACAACAAAAGCAAATTTTTATGTATTTTTTTCAAACACAAACATTGACCAGAAACCGGTGGTGGTGGCGGATCTGCATAAAGGGGTCTGCCTTACGACCGGTTTGCTAAAACAAAAGCTCAAGCAAAAAGACCGAGGCGGCCCCGAAGCCCCCCGGTCTTTTTTATTGCCATCCCATAACACAAAAAAAAAGGCCGCGGGGCAATCCCGCGACCTTTTTTGCTGCAACAATTTTTAAACAGACAAAGCAATATATTAAAAAGGAGCCCCCGGCATGCTGCTAAGACAATTTCCCGACAAGGAGGCTTTTTCCGATCACTTTCGGGACCACAACGTGGTTCCGGTCTGCCGCGAAATACTGGCGGACATGGATACCCCGGTATCGGTGCTAAAAAAGCTCTATAATAATGAATCCCCGGCGTTTCTGCTCGAAAGCGTGGAAGGAGGCGAGCGTTGGGGGCGATACAGTTTCCTTAGCACCTCTGCACGCACAAGGGTAAGGGTTTTTGCAGACACGGTGGAAACTGAAAAAAACGGACAAAAGAAAAGCATCGCCCATCACGGAAAGCCCCTGTCCGTATTGCGCGCGCTTATGCAACGATACAACCCGGCTGTGATTTCCGGGCTGCCCAGATTCTGGGGAGGTTTGGTGGGATATTTTGCCTATGAAACAATTTCCTTTTTCGAAGCAATAGAAAACCGACTTCCTCCGGACCGAGCATTGGCTGACTTTGTTATCCCTGATGAAATGCTGATTTTTGACAACATAAAAAACACTCTCATGATGGTGGCAATCTGCTTTAAAAAAGATCACAAAGACGCTGTGGCCGCTTATCTGGCGGCTGAACAGCGCATTGACGCCCTTCAGCAGGCCGTGAGAGGAAAAACCGCCCTTGCCTGCCCGCAGACAGACCCTCCCGGTGATATCAAGCTTTCACCCGTGCATGAGGCATCAGTCTACAAACAGAACGTGGAAACCGTAAAATCCCGCATAAGGGAAGGCGAAATAATTCAAGCGGTAATATCCCAGCCGTTTTGCGCAAACACCGTACTCCACGACCCCACGGCCTTGTATCGCGCCCAGCGCTATATCAACCCTTCGCCCTACATGTTTTTCATGCATCTTGACGAAACGGTTCTGGTGGGATCATCTCCGGAGACCATGGTCAGGCTGGAAAACGGAATCGCTGCGCTGCGGCCCATTGCCGGGACCCGGCCGCGGGGAAAAACCGAGCAGGAAGACCGGGCCCTGGCAGACGAAATGCTTCAGGACGAAAAAGAGCAGGCTGAGCATCTGATGCTGGTGGATCTGGGCAGAAACGATTTGGGCCGGGTGGCGGAAACCGGCACTGTACAGGTAACAGACCTGATGATTGTGGAACGCTATTCCCATGTCATGCATCTTGTTTCAAACATCAACTGCGATCTTATGGAAGACTGCGATGCCTGGGATCTTCTGGCCGCAACCTTTCCTGCGGGCACCTTAAGCGGAGCCCCCAAGGTGCGAGCCATGGAAATCATCTCGGAGTTAGAACCCGAACCCCGGGGTGCTTACGGCGGGGCTGTGGGCTATATCTCATTTCACGGCAATATGGATCTTGCAATTACCATCCGAACCGCATCCATCAACGGCGATCGCCTGACCGTGCGGGCCGGAGCCGGCATCGTGGCGGACTCAGAGCCCGAGGCGGAATACACGGAAACAGTAAACAAGGCCATGGCATTAGGCAGGGCCCTTGAACTGATCCAACATCAACTCCGATAAGGAAGGAACATGATTTTTGTAATCGACAACTACGACTCTTTTACCTACAACCTGGTCCAGTACCTTCGCCAATTGGGGAAGCGGGTGGAAGTTTGCAGAAACGACGCCTTTGATATCAATGCTTTTGACATTGAGCCGGTTTCAGGCATTGTGGTGTCTCCGGGGCCGGGAAGCCCCAAAAGTGCGGGTCATTCGGTTGAAACTATCCGGCGCTTTTCGGGCAAAATTCCTATACTCGGGGTGTGTCTGGGCCACCAGGCTGTCGCATACTCATTCGGAGGAAAAATCGTGCCTGCAAAAAAACTGATGCACGGCAAGGTCTCGACTGTAACCACGGACGGAAAAACAATATTTTCAAACATCAAAAAGCCGTTTTCAGCCATGCGCTACCACAGTCTTGCCGTGGACAGAGAAAGCCTGCCCGAATGCCTTGAAGTAAGCGCGGAGAGCGAAGACGGGGAGATAATGGGCCTTCGCCACCGGCGGTACGTCACCGAGGGCATCCAGTTTCACCCGGAATCCATTATGACACAGGCGGGCAAACGTATTCTGCGGAATTTTTTAAAGCTATGCCATTCAGAGGAGAAATAAGTTAAAAGAATTCAGGAGGGAAAAAATGTTTCGTGATCTGCTCTATAAAATTTATCAGCGCCGGGATCTGACCGAGGAGGAAATGGCGGCGATGCTCGAGGAAATTTTTTCCGGAAACACTACCGATGCCCAGATCGGCGCTTTCATGGGCGCGCTTGCCACCAAGGGGGAAACCTATGCCGAACTTGCCGGCGCTGCCCGAGCAATGCGAAAAAAAGCTATCCGTATCGAAACCACCGCCGCGGACGTTCTCGATCCCGTCGGTACCGGGGGAGACGCCTCCGGGTCTTTCAACGTATCCACAATCACGGCTTTTGTAACCGCAGCATGCGGAGTGGTAGTGGCAAAGCACGGAAACCGCTCCATTTCAAGTCAGTGCGGAAGTGCGGATGTGCTGGAGGCCCTGGGGGTAAATCTTGATCTTGATCCTGAAATAGTGGAAGAAGCAATCGAGGAAACTGGCATAGGATTTTTGTTCGCCCCCAAGCATCACGGCGCAATGAAATATGCCGCAAACGCCAGAAAACAGATCGGACTGAAAAGTATTTTCAATATGCTGGGCCCCCTGACCAATCCCGCGGCAGCCAACCGGCAGCTTGTGGGAGTGTTTGCCCCGGAACTTACAGAAATGTTTGCCATGGCACTGCAACAACTCGGCACAAAAAGAGCCCTGGTTGTTTACGGACATGACGGCATGGATGAAATATCCGTATGCGCCCCAACCAGGGTATGCGAACTAAAAGACAACCGGATCACTACTTACGATATTTCTCCGGAGAGGTATTTCGGCCGCCTGGCAGATCCGGAAGAAATCCGCGGAGGGGATCCGGCAAAAAACGCAGATATTGCAAAAAGGGTTCTTTCAGGCGAAAAAAGCGCATGCCGTGACATAGTGTTAATCAACACCGCCGGTGCCCTGATAGCCGCAGACCGTGCGCAAAATATTGAACAGGGCATTGAAATGGCGGAATCGGCCATTGACACAGGGGCGGCCATGGCTAAACTGGAGGCTCTGATAGAATTTAGCAGGGAGAATGCATAGATGGCCCCAAATATTTTAGACCGGATAGTGACGCACAAAAATGTCGAGATCCGGGAAACACGGCAAAAAACGCCTTTATCCGAACTTAAATCAGCAGCCCGAAGCCGAAACGACCGGCGATCCTTCTGTACAGCCTTACAGCAGCATCCCGGCTCGGTTCGCATTATCGGAGAAATCAAGCGGGCATCTCCCTCAAAAGGCGATATATGCAAAGATTTAGACCCGGCGGCCCTGGCCAGAGCCTGTGAACGCGGAGAGGCGGCCGCACTTTCGGTGCTCACGGATTCGGCATTTTTCAGGGGAAGCATGGAGGATCTTATAACCTCCAGAAACGCCTGCACTCTTCCGGTTTTAAGAAAGGATTTCATTGTCTCTGAATATCAGGTATATGAAGCAGCGGCCCTCGGAGCCGATGCCGTGCTGCTTATAGTGCGCATCCTGTCCGAACACCAGCTTGCGGAGCTGATGGCACTGTGCGCGGAAACCGGAATCGACGCCCTGGTGGAAGTTTATACCCGATCCGAGCTGGAAATCGCAATCCGGTCGGGAGCCTTTTTGATAGGAATCAACAATCGAAACCTGGCCTCGTTTGACACGGACATCCAAAACGCCGCAGACATGGCCGCATCCCTGGAGCCGGGCCGGATCGCGGTGGCTGCAAGCGGCATTGCCTCCCGAAAAGACATCGAACTAAACTTGTCTGCGGGCATTTCCAGGTTTCTTATCGGAGAAAGCCTGGTGCGGTCAAACGACCCGGAAGCTTTTTTAAAACACCTGATTCACGGATAGAGAGATTATGTATACCGGAGAATCCGGCCAAGACTTACACGAACGCATCCAGGTCAAAATATGCGGCATAACACAACCGGAAGACGCCCTTGTATGCGCCGCATGGGGAGCCGATGCTGCCGGGCTTGTATTTTACCCCAAAAGCCCCAGGTTTGTGACCGTGAACAGGGCGGCACAGATAACCTCGATGCTGCCGTCCCATGTGACAAGTGTGGGAGTATTTGTTAACGAATCTTTTGAAACAATTATGGAGACGGCATACCATTGCGGCCTTTTTGCAGTGCAGTTACACGGCCGCGAAACCCCCGAACTGGTTGAAAAACTGCGGGAAAAAGGTCTTTGCGTAATCAAGTGTTTGTATGTAAACGGCACCCCAAACATTAAAGAGGCCTGTCAATATAACGCCTCGTCCTTTTTGGTTGAATGTTCTACAGGTGTTCTTCCGGGCGGCAATGCCAAAACCTGGGACTGGTCTTTAGCCCGGCAATTTGCAAAAAACCATCCGACCATAATCGCGGGCGGATTGTCGCCGCAAAATGCGACGCAAGCCATTGATTCGGCCCGGCCGGATGCGGTGGATGTAAGCTCCGCAGTGGAATCATCACCCGGGAAAAAAGATACCCAAAAGGTTCGCGACTTTATCTATGCAGTGCGTTTGTGTAATATATCAAATCAGACAAGGAGAATATTTTGATGCCTGAAAAACATCATTTTCCACAATCCGAAAGACCGGTCACAGAATGGCCGGATGAAATGGGACATTTCGGTGCCTACGGCGGCAGGTATGTGGCTGAAACGCTTATGCCCGCCCTGCTTGAGCTCGATTCAGCATACCTTGAACATGTCAAAGACGAATCCTTTCAAAAAGAACTCTACGGCATGCTAAAGGACTTTGCAGGCAGGCCCACCCCTTTGTATCACGCAGAACGGCTCTCAAAAAAAATCGGCGGGGCAGCCGTCTATCTCAAACGCGAAGACCTGCTTCATACAGGAGCCCACAAGATCAACAATACCCTTGGCCAGGCCCTTCTTGCCAAGAGGATGGGCAAAACCAAGGTGATCGCCGAGACTGGCGCAGGCCAGCACGGGGTGGCAACAGCCACTGCTGCAGCATTTTTCGGCATGTCGTGTAAAATCTTCATGGGCACCGAAGACATCCGTCGCCAGGCCCCAAACGTCAACCGCATGGAACTTTTGGGCGCGGAAGTCATACCAGTGGAATCCGGCACCGGCACATTAAAGGACGCTATGAACGAAGCCATGCGCTACTGGGTATCAGCGGTGCGCGACACCTTCTACGTGATAGGCTCGGTAGCGGGCCCTCACCCCTATCCCGCCATGGTGCGGGATTTTCAAAAAATTATCGGAGAAGAAACCCGAAATCAGACATTGCAGGAAATCGGGCGATTGCCGGACATACTGGTTGCCTGTGTTGGAGGCGGCTCCAATGCCATGGGCATGTTTTACCCGTTTGCAGACGATCCTGTACGCATGACCGGGGTGGAAGCCGCAGGCAATGGAATTGAGACCGGCAGGCATGCAGCCACACTTTGCGCCGGCTCGCTGGGAGTACTGCACGGGTCCAAGTCCTATCTGCTCCAGGACGGCTACGGTCAGATCAAGGAAGCCCATTCCATTTCGGCCGGCCTGGATTATCCGGGGGTTGGCCCGGAACACGCTCTGTTCAAGGATTCTGGAAGGGTTGAATACGTCAGCATAACAGACAGCCAGGCTCTTGAGGCATTTGAGGCGCTCTGCCGCACCGAAGGAATCATTCCCGCCCTGGAAAGCTCACATGCCCTGGCCGCTGCCATGGACATGGCGGCAAACTCGGGAACAGATCAGGTAATCGTTGTAAACCTGTCCGGAAGAGGGGATAAGGATCTTGGGATTGTAGCGGAAGTCAGTGGACAGTAGACAGAGGACTGAGGGCGGAGAGTGGAAGGCTTGGAATAAAGGGAGGTTGAAAGGATATTTGTAATGACAAGGATTGAAGAGACATTTAAGCGTTTAAAAGATAAGGGAGAAAAAGCGCTGGTAGGGTTTGTCACGGCCGGGGACCCTGACATGGAGGCATCTCTGGCCATTGTCTCGGCCATGTGCGAAAACGGAGTGGACATCCTGGAACTCGGGGTGCCGTTTTCAGATCCCACCGCGGACGGACCTGTAATCCAGCGCTCGTCTGCCCGGGCTTTAAAAAAAAGCATGCATATAGACGGCGTTCTGGAAATAACCCGCAGGATCAGGCAATCATATAGGGTGCCGGTTATAGTGTTTTCATATTACAATCCTATTATAGCCTACGGAGGCGATCGCTTCTACAATGATGGCAGATCCGCCGGCGCTGACGGGGTACTGGTTGTGGATCTGCCGCCCGAAGAATCAAACGAGTTAACCGAAAAATGGTCAAAGGGAGACTTTTGCCTGATCCGGCTGATTGCTCCGACCACCCCCGAAGACCGCATGCGCATGATCGCCCAAAATGCCTCGGGATTTTTATACATGGTCTCCATGACCGGGGTGACCGGGTCCGGGGGGCTGGATACAACAGAATTGGGAGACTATGTGGAAAGGGTCAGGCAGGCAAGCGACATGCCGGTATGCGTGGGTTTTGGCATTTCCACGCCTTCGGATGTGGCAGCGGTTTCAGCAGTTGCAGACGGCGTGGTCATAGGGAGCGCGTTTGAGCGCACCATCGAGGAAAATCTCGAAAACCCTGATCTTGCGGCAATAATAGGCAAGCAGACAGCCGCTTATAAGGAGGCCACGCGCTGAGTTTATCTAAAGCCGCCAGAAATAAATCCCGTTTTCCTTTATGGCCGCAGGATCCAGCACTCCCTTGATATCGAGCAGGCATCCGCCCGGGGCCAGGTGATTTAAAAAATCTTCCGGGGTCATGGCCCGGTACTCTCTGTGGGCCACTGCAATGATAATGGCGTCCAAATCCACCAAGTCCCGCCATTTGCACATGGAAATCCCGTAAATAGCCCTGGCGGAAGCAGGGTCTGCCAGGGAATCGTGTATCAGCGGAGTAATGCCGTATGCCTGGAGCTCGTTTACAATGTCTATAACCCGGGTATTGCGAAGGTCCGCGCAGTCCTCCTTGAAAGTCAGCCCGAAAATTGCCACCCTGCCTCCGATGACGTTTCGGCCTGCCCTACACATCAGCTTGATAGCTTTTTCCGCAATAAACTTGCCCATATTATCGTTTATGCGACGACCTGCCAGGATAACCTCGGGATGATACCCCATAGTTTCAGCTTTGTAAGTAAGATAATAAGGGTCGACTCCTATGCAGTGCCCACCTACAAGACCGGGTTTAAATGGCAAAAAGTTCCATTTTGATCCTGCTGCGGCCAATACGTTCTGGGTATCAATTCCAAGCTTGTCAAAAATCACTGCAAGCTCGTTCATTAATGCTATGTTTAAATCCCGCTGGGTGTTTTCAATCACCTTTGCGGCCTCGGCTTCCCGAATGGAATCGGCCCTGTGAACTCCCGCGGAGACAACGCTTCCATAAAGCCCCGCCAGCAGATCCAAAGTTTTCCGGTCGTCTCCTGCCACCACTTTTACGATTGTGGCGAGTGTATGTTCCTTGTCGCCCGGATTAATCCGCTCCGGCGAATATCCGACATGAAAATCCTTTTTCCAGGCAAAACCCGAGGCATTTTCCAGGATTGGCACGCATACCTCTTCTGTAAGTCCGGGAAACACCGTGGACTCAAAGACCACCACGGCACCTTTTTTCATGTATCGGCCTGCAGTCTCTGCAGCGGAGGTAATCGGCCCCAGGTCCGGCTGCCTGGCAATATCTATGGGAGTGGGCGCGGCGACAATGATCACGTCAGCCTCTGCCAGTCGCTCCGGGCCTGCAGTATATTCCAGAAACGAGGCCGATCTGAGCTCTTCTTCGCCCAGCTCGCCCGTGGGATCCTCGCATCTGCGGTAGCACTCAATGAGATCCGTCTTGATATCGTATCCAATGGTCGCAAAATGCCGCCCGAACGCAACCGCCAGCGGCAGCCCCACATATCCGAGTCCGATAACCCCGATAACAGTATCTTTCATATCAAACCTCTCCTGACCCGTCTTCCGTCCTCTTTCCTCTGTCTTCTGTCTTCTGTCCTCCGACCACCGCCCCCCCCTTTTTCCAATTAAAGCTTGCGGCTTGCGGCTTGCAGCTATATAAATCCCTTATTACTCAAAAACAGCAGAATCTCCTGGGCTGCCTCGGCAGGGGTAAGGTTGGTGGTGTCAATACGCAGCTCCGGATTCGCGGGCTCCTCATACGGATCGTCCACACCGGTAAATCCGGAAATCAGCCCTGCCCTGGCCTTTGCATACATCCCCTTGCGGTCCCGCTTCTCGCATTCCTCGATCGGCGTACTCACATGCACCTCTATAAATCCTCCGTAAGCTTCGATGTTTTGCCGGATTTTGCGGCGCGTTGTTTCGTACGGGGCAATGGGCGCGCATATGGCCACACCGCGATTCTTGGTAATCTCACCTGCAACAAAGCCTATGCGAAGCACATTTATGTTGCGGTGCTCCTTGGAAAAATTAAGCTCGCTTGAAAGGTTGCGGCGCACGATGTCACCGTCAAGCAAAGTAACCGGCCGGTCTCCGCGTTCCAGGAACTTGGAATACAGCACCTTTGCAATCGTTGATTTGCCCGCCCCGGACAGACCGGTTAAAAATACTGTAAAGCCCTGGCGTTCGGGCGGAGGATAGGCCCGCTGAAGTTCTTTGACCACTTCGGGAAAGGTTGCCCATTCCGGAATTTTTCGCCCCTCCCGGATTCTCTGGCGAATATCAGAGCCTGACAGGGATATGGTTTCAACTCCTTTTGAAACCTTGTCCTTGCTGCGGTATTCATCCTCGAACGGCAAATAGACCATTTCTTCAAAGGGCACGATTTCAACGCCTATCTCGCCGCTGTATTCGGCCGCCACCTGCCTGGAACGGTCTGAGGGATAAAACGGCCTGCCGTTTCTGTCTTTTCCTGGACTGGCATGGTCGTGACCCACTATGAAGTGGGTGCATCCGTAATTTCTGGCGATAATCGCATCAAGCAGCGCGTCCCTGGGACCGGACAGGCGCATTGCAAGCGGCAGAAGCGTCATAATCTGGGAATCGGGAGGATAATGCTCGGCCACGTGCCTACAGCACCTTACCCGGATAAAATGATCGAAATCGCCCGGCTTGGTCATGCCCACCACCGGCATAATAAGCAGGTTTGCGCGGGCCTTTCGCATGGCCTTGATTGTCATTTCAAACTGGGGGCGATGCACAGGGTTTCTGGTCTGGAATCCAACCACCCTCTGCCATCCCAGTTTTTCGTACGCCTGCCTTACTTCTGCCGGATACAGCCGAATCTGCTTGAAATCGAAATGAATGGGCAGACTGATCACCTCGATGCGACCGCCGATGTAATAATCTCCAGACTTGTGATAAAGATAATCCACGCCCGTGTGGGTGGTATCCGTGGTTTCAAAGACCATTTCGGCTTCTTTTTCCCGGTCCACAGGCCAGATATCCTCTATATGCATCACTCCCAGCAGGAACCCTTCGGGATCCCGAAGAGCTGCGGATTGACCGGCTTCCAGGGTTTCGGCCCGGGCTGCCGGCACATCCAGACATATGGGCACCGGCCAGAGAACTCCGTTTTGAAGCCGCATCCTGTCCAAAACCGATTCATAGTCAGAGCGCACCATGAAGCCTTCCAGCGGAGAAAATCCTCCTGTGGCAAGTACTTCCAGATCGCACATGTTGCGCTCGTTTAAGCTTATGTCAGGCAGGTTCATAGCGATGTCTTTTAAAAGCCCGGCACGCTGTTCATCTACCATGAGATTGACAAGTCCGCCGCCGTGTGCCTCTGTCAAAGTTTCTATCATCTTTTTAATTCTCTGCAAACTATGAACCAGGGATTGGCAAGGTTTTGCTTATTATACCGCAGAGGCAGCCCGGTCTCATATTCCAGCACCGCCCCGCCGGCAGATTCCACCACGGCCTGGCCCGCTGCAGTGTCCCATTCCATTGTCGGGCCGAATCGCGGGTAAACATCGGCCCTGCCTTCTGCCACCAGGCAGAACTTAAGAGAACTGCCTGCTGAAATAAAATCCACATCACCGAGTTCGCGTCGTTTTTCCTCCACGAAATTTTCTACTTCGGATGTAGCATGCGATCGGCTGCCCATCACTGTATAGGGCCGCGCGCGCAGATCTGTCAAGGGAAGCTGCACGGATGCGGAAACCAACTCTTCTGACAACGGATCTTTCAGATTTGCGATCTTTTTTCCTTCTGTTACAAAGGCCCCGATGTCTGCTCCCGCAAAATAAAGCAGGTCTTTTACAGGAACAAACACCACCCCCAAAACTGGTTTTTCATCCGAGACCAGGGCTATATTGATTGTAAATTCCCCGTTTTTCTTGACAAACTCCTTGGTTCCGTCAAGAGGATCAACAATCCACAGGGTTTGCCATGTGCTGCGTTCATTATAAGAGATATCCCGGCCTTCCTCGCTTAACACCGGAATCCGGGTATCGGCAAGGCACGAGGAAATTATCTCATGGGCGCGCCTATCTGCAAGGGTAAGAGGCGAATGATCGGATTTTTCCTCCACCTCAAAATCGCGTTCATAAACTTCTAATGCAGCCGCACCCGCATCCATCGCAGCCCGCACCACAACTGTTAAATAATCCTCAACAACCATTTTTTTAGCACCCGGCCGGATTATGAAAAATTAATTTTCGCCAAACCTGTCGTATTCATTGCACTAAACCAATCAAGTAAACGAGTCAATTGGAAAATAGGAGTGTGCCCAAACAGGGCCCTGATTTTTCAAGATTTTACTAAGAGTTTGTATTTGAAATTAATTAAAAATTTGCAATTCGTTCCCATCATGTTCAGATTATAATCATAATATATTAAAAACCCGCTTGAGCAATAAAGGAGGAGATTATGTCGGATGAAAAGCAAAATCAGGAAAAAAAATATGTTTACGTCAAAGATGCCGAGAACAATTTATATGTGTGCAAGTTATCGGATTTGAAAAAACCCGATGAACTCTCTGAAGAGGAAAAAGAACTTTGCATGAAGCCGCCGGGCGATGCATGATCGAGTGAATCCGGTGTATTAAGGGATCAGAATTGTCCCGAAAATTTTTCTTGCATTGTCAAGAATATGAAAAAACCAAAAAATGGAGTAACCCAAATGAGCAAAGAACAAATGCCCAAGAATTACCAGAAGATGCAGACTGAAAATCCCAAGGTAATGCAGGCGGTATCCGACCTGGGACAGGCGGCCCGCGCCGAAGGCCCTTTGGATGCCAAAACCGTGGAGTTGATCCAAATGGCGGGGGCGGCCGCGCTTAAGCTGGAGGGAGCTGTTCACAGTCATACCCGCAGGGCCCTGGATGCCGGAGCAACCCGGGAGGAAATCAAGCATACCTTGATCGTCCTGACCTCCACGATAGGTTTTCCGACGGTTGCCGCTGCCATGAGCTGGATGCGCGATATAACCGGGGAATAGGCCCGGGGGACTGGACCGTAAAAATCCGGGCCGCAGAAACTTTAATCAGTCGCTGGATACACTATTTTTATCCAGTGATCTGCGGCGGTATGAACAAACATTTTCACATATTTTACAGTCTCCTAAACATCTTTTTCCGTCGCGGCACATATATCCGCAGGTACCGCATCCTGAAGGCGGATATATGCCGCGGCCGGTAATCCGGAATCCGAATCCATCGGAGTCAACTTTTATGGGCTTAAAATGCCTCAGCACTGATTTATTAACAATAAACTGAAAACCTTCTATATCGAATATTGCATCGGTTCTGGTGGGGGGCTCCAAGGCAACAGCAAAACTTCTGATGCCGCAGCCGCCCACCTTGACAAAAAGCCTGATCGGCTGTTTTTCCTTGTCCTTGAAATACCGGGCAATCAAATCGATTGCCCTCGGAGTCACCTCGATTGAATCCTTTTCCATAGCCTCACCAGCACTTGACAGTCTCGTAAAAAGTCAATTTTTAGATGGCAAAGTAAAAAGTTCAAGATCAAGGCGCGCAAATATCGAGGAATGCAGCGTACTTAATCGTACGTGAAATTCCGAAGATATGCAGCGCAACGCAGATATTGGA
>JAIPDT010000039.1 GCA_021737545.1 Desulfobacteraceae bacterium | reverse complement strand
CCGGGGACCAAGCGGGGGTTTTTATTTTCCTACCTGCGCAAGCCCAAGGATCTGCACATCAAAGATCAATTCACCGGCTGCAGTCTCTGCGGCCACCCTGCACTTTCAGATATATGCCCTGTATGCGGTTTTAAAAAACGTATACAGGAAATAGAGGCAAAACGGAGTTTGCAAAAAACACCCGTAAGTCAAAATCAAGGTGACCCCGGGGGAGGTGCGCAATGAGCAGAAAAAATCATCTTTATGTATTATGGACAAATGCCGATCCGGTTACAGCTGAGAAAATGGTTTTTATGTATACCATCAATTCCTTGAAACGCGGATGGTGGGAAAACGTCACCTTGATAATCTGGGGCGGCCCCGCAAAACTTGTGCACGAAAACACAAATTTCCAGGAAAAAATCAGGGAGGCGCAGGAAGCAGGAGTGCATATAACCGCATGCAAGGCCTGCGCAGACCAGCTCGGAGCCACAAAAACCCTTGAAAACCTGGGGGTGGAAGTAAAATACTGGGGTGAGCCGCTCACCGCAGTCTTAAAAGACGACGAACCGCTTTTAACGATTTAGCGCAAAACACTCACTGTATACTTTTATCCGTAAATGTATACGAAATTATACACCCCAACCAACCTTTCATCTTTTCCCGGCAAACTGCATCTCTTTAGTATAACTTAATGAATTATAAGCATAAAGCTACAAATTCAATTACCCGTTGACCCGATTTTTATCCCCTGGCACCCAAATTGCTTATTTGATAAAAACACATAAAATTCTCTTAACCGGAGTGAATTAAATGTTTAATATAAACAGCATTTGGTCTGTATTCAAAATATGCGCTTTTATAATGCTTGGAATCATCGCGATTGCGGTACCGCCAGCCAATTCGGCGGAAGTGTCGCTGAGATGGGAGCAGCCCCATGATGAGCGTGTAGACGGCTATTATATTTACTGGGGACCTGAGGGGTATACTCCCGACCCTGATAATCCTGACGCAACCATCGAAGGCCCCGCAACCACCGACTATACAATTACCGGACTCCAGCCGGACAGCAATTACGAAGTCGTGGCAAAAAGCTTTGATTCCGACACAGGAAATACAAGCCCTTTTTCAGAGACCGTAACTTTTAGCACTTCCGGAGAAATTGATGACAGCCCGAGCCGGAACGATGACAGCGGCGGCGGAAGCGGCGGCTGTTTTATCGGCCGCCTCAAAACTTAACCTCTAACCGACTCCTCCTCCCCCCCCTGTAAAGCCGGGCGGCTCCCGCTGCCCGGCTTTACTTTTTTGCGAGCCGCAACATCAGAGTTTCGGCTACTGAGGAGTCGTTTTTACTTTCTTTTTCGAATCCTGATCTGCGAAGGCCAGTTTGGTGTCCTCTGCCAGAGAAGCGTAAAGCTTTTCCATTTCAGCCTTGGTTGCCAGGAATTTTTCCAGCTCTTTTCCTTCCAGGGTTCGGCCCGGAGGAGTTTCCATCCTGGAGGGATTGACAGGATTTCCTGCATACATAACTTCGTAATGCAAGTGCGGACCGGTGGATCGGCCGGTAGAGCCGACATAGCCTATGGTCTCTCCCTGCCTGACCCGTACGCCGCTCTTTATATTTTCAGCATATCCGTTAAGGTGGGCATATATAGTTTTGTATTGGTTGGGGTGACGTATACGTACATAGTTGCCATAACTTCCCCTGCGACCGGCATATTCAACCACCCCGTCTCCTGCCGTCATAACAGGCACACCCCTGGGAGCTGCAAAATCAAGCCCTTCGTGCATTTTGTTATAACCCGAAATAGGATGTCTGCGCATTCCGTAACCCGAACTAATCCGGGCACCTTCTATGGGAGTGACCATAAGCGCCTTTCGAACGCTTTTCCCCTCTGTATTGTAAAAGCCCCATCCTCCGTCGGCGTTTTTGTGCCGATATATGCGCAAGGACCGGCCCCTTGTATGCAGAACGGCAAAAAGAACAGCCCCTGAAGCAACCACTTGCCCCTTGTCGTCGAGTTTTTCCTCGTAAAGCACCTCTATGCTGTCTCCGGGGCGGATATCGCGCTGAAAGTCAACGTCATAAGAATAGGCTCTGAGCACCTGCATTAACGCTTTAACCGGAAGCCCCGCATCCATCGCCGCCTGATAGAGACTGGAAGTGATCTCGGCTTCGGCTCTGGCCGGTCTAACCTGAAGCCGGCGATTGACCTTCCTGGCGCTAAATCCCTGGTCCACACGGCGAACGACCTGGTATTCCCGGTCAAAATCGGTCTTCAGGCACAGGCGATGGAAAACCGGATCTGTATGTTTAGTATCGATAAAACCAAGGGTAAGCTCATGTCCTCTTTTAAGCTCTGCAGGATTAAAGATTTTTTTAAGGGTGCGAATAACCTCGTAGGCCTCGCGGCGGGCCAGACCGGCCTTGCGTAAAATATTAATAAGCGTATCTCCGGAGGAGACCGTAAAGGTTGTTTCCCGGAGAAGGGAGCCGAATTTTTGATCCCATGCACAGCGCGCTGCCGGATTTGCAGCCGGCTCGTCCCAGAGGCTTTTCGTCGGCTGCCTCTGCGGACTCCGGCCGGAGTCCGCATTTGCCTGTTGCAGACCCAGCCCTTCGCCGGTCCACGGAATCCGGTTCCCCTGTAAAACCGCACATCCGCCCGCCAGCACCACAAGCAGGGCAAAAAGAGATATCGGTTTGATACGTTTCCTGCGCCTGCTGCGGCGAAGCGCGGATATGTAGGCTCGGTATTGATCTCTCGTATAATACATACGAATAGGCTCCGCACCCTAATGCTATTATAAGCATATACTTTGCATAAATTATACCGTTTTTTTTATTTTATCAAAAAAACAAACAAATGCAATAGGAGTTAAAGATGTGCTGCAGCAAGGAGCAAAAGCAGCGTTTCCGTGATTTCGGACATGGCGCCGAGCATATCGCCGGTTATTGCGCCGATGCGCATGCGGTAAAATACAACCAGACCGGCGCAAACGGTACAAAATGCCAGTATGATAAGCACACCCCTCCATCCCAGCAGCAGCGAAAGCAGCACGCATACAAATATGCCCCGGAAATCCTTTAGTTTAAGTTTTTCCGTGAAAAAATCCGAACCTGTGCCCCCCTCGGGGCGGGCATACGGCAGAAAAGCGATTCCCACCAGCATGGAGGCTCTGGCATAAGCCGGAACGAGCAGCAGGATCAGAAACCGGCTCCAGCCGGCTTCTCCGTAGTGCGGCAGCGCAAAAAACCCTCCGTACTTTGCGAGCAGGACGCAGACAATAGCTGTTGCCCCCATTACGCCGATTCGGCTGTCTTTCATTATGGAAAGAGCGGTTTCGCGGTCTTTGTGAGAAAAAAGACCGTCGGCCGTATCTGCAAGCCCGTCTATGTGCAGGGCCCCTGAAAATGAGGCAAGTACTATAACGTCTATGGCCCCGACCACGGGCTGTGCAAAAATCCGAGTGGCCAGCGCGTCCGCGGCTGCCAGTATCAGGCCAAGTATCAGGCCTGCAGCAGGGAAAAACTGCGTCATGTTCCGAGGATGATAGGCTCCTGGAGTACCGACGGGCAAAATCGTTATAAAACGCAGGGCCGCGGCCAAATGTAGAAAAAACGTTTTCATGGCGGCCTTATTGCTCGCCCATGATCGTAACGGCGATTTTGCGCCGCCTGCGCCGGTTGTCATGATTGATTGCCACAACCTGCTGCCAGGTTCCGTGAAGCATTTTTCCGTCCCGGACCTGCATGGAAAGCGAGGGGCCGATGATAGCGGCCTGCACGTGGCTGTGACCGTTTCCGTCGTGCCAGGCCTTTTCGTGTTCATATTCGAGATCCAGGGGCGCCATCCTGGCAATCGCCCGGCGCAGGTCCTCCATGACGCCGGGCTCGTGTTCGATTGTGGTCAATGATCCCGTGGAACCGGTAATGGTAGCGGAAAGTATGCCGTTTTTGATCTGAGAGGACTTCACCATGAATTCCAGCTCTTTGGTGATATCCGTCATATCCATTCCGGCCGCCAGATCAACCTCGATGTCTTTTGAGAATACCGTCATTGCTGCGACCCTCTTTTTCCCGGATGATTTTTTTAACCGATAGCATAATTTTTGCCAATAATCAAATCAGCATCCGCTTGACAGCAATTCCCGGTGAATAATTATCAGGTTTGTAGTTAGTGTCCATCCAGAAATAGCCGATTCCCGCGGATTGAAAAATTCACCGAAAATTAGTGCCGCCTTGGCACCCGGTCGGAAAATGGTTATTTTAAAAAATTTTAAAGCTTATTCGTCTTTATCCGCCCCCAAAAGAGCTTGACTGTTCGGGGCGGGTAGCCTAAATTATTTGCAGTTAAATAAATATAGTGTAAAGGAATTTTATTATGGCTTTTTCCATAGCTCTTGCCGGCAAAGGAGGCACGGGCAAAACCACGGTGGCCGGTCTTCTGATAAAGTATTTGATAAAAAAAGGACAAAGCCCGGTTCTTGCGGTTGATGCCGATTCCAACGCCAATTTGAACGAAGTGCTGGGCCTGGAAATCACTGATACGCTCGGCCAGGCCCGCGAGGATATGAAAAAGGGCAATGTGCCCAACGGCATGACCAAGGACGTGTTCATGTCCATGAGGTTAGAGGAGTCGGTGATTGAATCCGGAGACTATGACCTGGTGGTAATGGGCCAGCCCGAGGGGGCGGGCTGCTATTGCGCCGCAAATACTCTGCTGACAAACTTTTTGGACCGGCTCCAGGAAAACTACCCTTATATTGTAATGGACAACGAGGCGGGCATGGAGCATGTCAGCCGCATGACCACCCATAACGTTGATGCTCTGCTCATAGTCACGGACGCTTCCCGCCGGGGGCTTCAGGCGGCCGTCCGAATAGACGGGCTGGCAAAGAATCTTAACGTGGGTGTGGGCAGAAGTTATGTAATCATCAATCAGGTGAGGGCGGGAAAGGCTCCAGAGGCGGCCGTTGAGATACTCAAAGATGCCGGGATCGAACTCGGAGGAGTGCTTCCGGAAGACGATGCCGTTTATGACTATGATTTAAAAGGCCGGCCCACGGTGGAGCTTCCGGAAGACAATCCGGTGGTAAAGGCCGCATACGAAATCTTCGGCAGGATCCTTGAAACAGAAACTGCAGAAACCGGTGAAAAAGCAAAATAACAATCTGTATATATATTATATAAAAGGGCGTGTCCGGGATGCGGAAAACCGGTTTAGCCCTTCTTTTATCGGTAACTGGCAGGAAGAGGACGCGGCTTTTCTTTTCTTTTACCAGCCTGCAGATGATCAGGTAGCAGGATTTGTAGACAGTGACCCGGAGCTGGAGCTTGTTGACAAATATTCCATGTCTTATGCAGACTGGCACGGTGGAGAAGTTCTGCCATTTTCCACGGATCGTTTTTGGGTGACCCCGCCCTGGGCGGATCAGAAGGCACCACAGGAGAAGATCCCTCTTTCCATAGATCCCGGCGTGGTATTCGGTGCAGGAAACCACCCTACAACCCGCTTCTGCCTGGAGGCCATAGAAATCGCCTGTGAAAAGGGATCACCGGATTCAGTGATCGATATGGGCACCGGAACGGGCCTTCTGGGGCTGGCGGCGGCCGCTTTGGGCTGCAGCAGGATTCTTGCTTTGGACAGCAATTTTCTGGCGGTTCGTACAGCGCGGGAAAATATCAAGCGCAATTGTCTGGACTCCAGGGTCCTGGCGGTGCAGGCAGATGCAAGATATTTTGTTGAGTCTCCCGCCGACCTGCTGATCGCAAACATCCATTTTGATGTGATGCAGCAGCTTATAGCCGCCCCTGCATTTTACGAAAAAAAATGGTTTGTGCTCTCCGGACTGCTCAGAAGCCAGGCCAGGTACGTGGAGAAAATGTTTTATTACGGGCCGGGGCGCCTTGTACAGCGTTGGACCGATGACGGGATATGGTATACGTTTTTGGCGGCCGCCGGTGGTTAAGCCTTAATTAAAGAGGCGGGCATGTATATAAAATGTTGGGGTTCGCGCGGATCGATTCCGGTTTCAGGTCGGGAGTTCCAGAAATACGGCGGGGATACAACCTGCATTGAAATTCGCACCAGGAGCGACGATCTGATAATCGTGGACGCCGGAACAGGCATCCGGAGATTGGGCAATCAGCTGGTGTGCGAAAACCGGCATGTATATAACTTTATTTTCACCCATTCCCACTGGGATCATTTATTGGGTTTCCCTTTTTTCAAGCCCCTCTACGATCGGCACGCCCGGATCATGATGCACCGGTGCCCTTTTCCGGGAAAATACGTAGAGACCATTGTCACCAAGATGATGCGCCCGCCCCATTTTCCGGTGCGCTATTCGGATCTGACCGCCACGGTTACTTACCTGGAAGGGTGCCCGCACCCCTTTAAAATCGGTTCAGTGACCATAACCCCCATTTTATTGAGCCACCCCAACGGGGGATGCGGATACAAGTTCGAGGAAGACGGCAAGAGCCTGGTATTTCTCACTGATAATGAACTGGGATTTGTTCATCCCGGGGGGTGCGGGTATGAAGATTACGCGGAATTTTGCAGGGGGGCGGATTTTTTAATCCATGATGCGGAATTTCTCCCGGAGGAATATGAGCATAGCATCGAGTGGGGACATTCCTCCTGCCGGGATGCTTTGAAGCTGGCCATAGAGGCGGGGGTGAGGCGCCTGGGGCTTTTTCATCTAAACCAGGATAGAAACGATGATGATATGGACCGGATGGTGGCCGGATGCCTCAAGTATCTTTCTGATAACGGAGAGCGGCTGGAATGTTTCGCTGTTGCGCGCGACATGGAATTTGAATTATGAATTTGTTTGGAATAGGCGCAAATGAGTGAAAAAATCAACGGATGGGTGGTCGACATTGCCATGGAGCCGCCCTCGCTTGATGATAACAGCGCGGATGCCGCGCGGCTTGAAAAAGCTTTGGCAGAAAAGCTGAAAACCGGTTCCATAACCATGGATCTGGAGCTTTTAAAACATCTGCCCGAAAGGCTGCGCAGATGGAACTATACCTGCAGGTGCGTTGTTTTCCAGGTTCGCGATAACTGGCAGTTAATCGATGTGGTCGACCCTGAAGGCGGTACCTGCCCGGCAGGCATCGCCGTGGATCTTGGCACCACCAGGGTGGTCATGCGCCTTGTTGGCCTGGATTCCGGCGAGACACTTTCAGAATCCGCCTTTGACAACCCCCAGACGGCAGCGGGCCCGGATATTCTTGCCAGGATCCATCATGCGCAAAAAACAGAAGGTCTCCAAGAACTGCAGGCCATGATTATAAAAGGGATCAATAAAGCTGTCGGAGACCTGTGCGGAGAGGCCGGGATTTCTTTGGAACATGTTTACCTTATGGCTGTTGCCGGCAACACCGCCATGGCTCATTTTTTCATGAGAGTGCCGCCGCAATGGCTCATACGGGAGCCTTATATCCCGGCTGTAAACAGGCCCGGGGCTTTTGAGGCAGAGGAGATAGGGGTCGTTCTTCACACCAGCGCAAGAGTTTTTGTTTTTCCAAACGCGGGCAGTTATTTCGGCGGGGACCTTATTTCAGGTGCTTATTATGCAGGATTTCATGAAAATGAAGAAATTTCGGTGCTTGTGGACGTGGGCACCAACGCGGAGGTGCTGCTGGGAAACCGGGAATGGCTTGTGGCATGTGCAGGAGCAGCAGGCCCGGCCCTTGAGGGAGGGGTCTCAGAGATCGGCATGACCGCCGGACCGGGAGTTATCGATTCAGTGAGCATTAAAACCGAAACCCGCGAATTTGAAATCCATACCATTGACAACAGCCCGCCCAAAGGCATATGCGGCTCCGGGATGATAGACTTGGCGGCTCAACTCTTTCTGACGGGCATGCTCGATATTCGCGGGAGACTGGTTCCGGAAGCCTGCGGCAACCGGTTGAAGGAAGCAGACGGTCTGCGCCATCTAATCGTGGTTTTTGGCCGCGATTCCGCAACAGGCTGTGACCTGACAATAAGTCAGGCTGATCTTGACAGCCTGATACGCTCCAAGGCCGCCATGTATACGATCCTTGAGACTATCACCGGCTATGTCGGCATATCTTTTAAGGACATATCCGCTTTTTACGTAGCCGGTACCTTCGGCTCCTATATCAGGCCTCGTTCGGCCATTTCCATAGGCATGCTCCCTGATCTGGCCGAGAAGATCTTCCTCCCCCTGGGCAACAGCTCTTTGAAAGGCGCAGTCCGCCTGCTTCAATCCCGTTCGGCGGTGGCGGACATCGAATCCATCCGGGAGCGGATCACGTATTTGGAATTAAACGTCAACCAGGATTTCATGAACCGGTTCAGCGCGGCAAAATTTTTGCCTCACACGGATGCCGGAAGGTTTCCCACCGTAGCCCGGGACATATAAAAGCCGGTCTCCTATGATTTTTCCTTGTTATGTTCCCGCTGGGAATCGTTTTTTTTGGAGCGTGCTTTTCCGTGTGTGCCGCGCCAGATCTTGCCCCGCTTGGTTCTGCGGTCTCCTTTTCCCATTTGTTTTGCCTCCGTCTGTTAAAAATTGGATTTGATAGAATCAAGTTTTACGGAACCATCAGATTTGAATTCCGATATTTTTATTTCTGGTTTTTCACTGAAATCTTTGATCCCAGTACAGACATGGATGAAACTCGTACCATGCCAGTCCCTGCATCGAGGACCCTCTGGTACAGGGATTCATTATACCTGCGACAACGCAGTTGTCAACAATGTCGTGGACATCCACCGAAATTCCGGCCCCATTGGCAACTGCAGCCATAAGCCCGCCTTCGGCCATGCAGGACTTGGTATGCGGCCTCATCTCCTTTAAAAATTTCAGAGACTCTTCCACATGTTCGCCTGGGTGATGGGAAAGTGCCCGGCGGACTGCGGATTCCGCATCCAAAGAGCCGGTTTTGCTTGCATTTTCAAAAAGGATCCTTGCAACATGGGGCATGAAAAACATTTCCTCAGGGGCAAAACGCAGCACCCGGTCTTCCCATGAACCGGACTGTATGGAACGAACAGGAATCAGTATCCGCTCCTCAAAGGCCATCAGCAGGCAGTCGTGCTTGTCGTCGTCCGAAAGGGGGATTTGCTCTGTATAGACGTTTTCAGCCTGCAGGGCTGCGTTTATCAGCCGGGCCATTTTTTTTGCATCTTCGGTGGAAAGCTGTACACAAAGCGCGTCGGCAATTCGGTCTATCGGGTCATTGTCGGTTTGCATGATCGAAACCTCCCTTTAAATGGTTCCCGTATTCTCCCTTTGAACCCGTCCCGGAATAAAATCCGGCATTTCTGCATGCCTCCATGAGATATTGTTTTATTCCGGCTAATTGAAGAAAAGAATGCAGCCGAATAGTATCAATGAAAGCGACGGCGCCGATTTTTTGTCTCGACAAAGCTGTAGCCGCATTTGCGACCGTAGTTTAAGTACACGTCCTCCACATCGCGCTGATCTATGGGGAATCGTCGGCACACCAGGGGCCTGAATCTGGAATGATAGATTTTGCAGAGGTTGTTTTCGTCAAGCAGTGGACAGCGGAAGATAAATTTGCAGCAGGAAGCGCACTGGCGGCATTTTCCCTGCCTGCGAAGCATTCGGCTGCGGGTTCTGCGTGGTGCCAGCGTGGTAAGGCAGAACCTGCGCAGCTTGCCGTAGAGCAATACCAGTTCACATTTTGTCTGTTCAATCGCGTTTCCGAGTTCCATAGCCGCTTTCTGCGTTAAAAAGGATTACAGGCGTATTTAAAAAAATGAATAAAACACCTGAAACCGGATTTGTCAACCTTATGATATTTCGGTTCAGATAAACAGAAAATCGATAACCCCGAACGTCTCGAGGCCGGTCCAGAGAATAAATACCGCGTATAGTACAAGCAGCATCCCACATTCCGTCCTGCTTACCCGCAATTGGGTGCGCAGCATGGTAAACAGTACAATTGTGGCAAGGGTTAAAACCCCCATGGTGGGGGCTGCCACCGCAAAGTCTACAACCGAGCTTCCGGCTATAAGTACCCCGATCGGGATGGCTATCAGGAGATCGAATATGTTGCTGCCCAGAACGTTTGCAATACTTACTATTCCGTTTCCTCTGCGGGCGGCCTGGATGCTGACAAATGTATCAGGCAGGCTGGTGGCAGCCGCGATAATTGTAAGCCCCCAGAAGAAATGGGGGGTGTTTAGCAGGTCGCCGAGCACAATGGCCGAACGTACCAGCCCTTCAACCCCGCCGGCAATTATTGCAAGACTTAAGGCGAGCTGGATCCACATTTTTTTTATGTTTGTATCAGTCCCGGCTTCGCAGTCTTCGGGACTCATTGCGGCCTGGTGTTCAACCGTATCCTGGTGCTGAAGAAAAATATAGAGGCCGTACAGGGCCACCGGGATCAACGCGATGGGCCGGGTTACAGTCCCTTCCCAGCGGGCGCCCTCAACCGGATAGTAAATAAGTGCAAATGCAAAGACCAATAGAAGGACAGTGACGCTGATAATGTAGAACAGCGCGTCCTTGTAGACTTGTTCCTTGTTGGTTTCAAGCTCTTTGCCGATTAGGCCCGACAGCCCGGGGATGACCAGGATATTAAATATGGCCGAGCCCACGATGACGGCTACGCCGAGCTCGAATGTGCCGTGGAGCAGGGTGGCGATCACCGTGCTGGAAAGTTCCGGAAAACTTGAGCCCACCGCCATTATTATCGATCCCTGAACCACCGCAGGCAGACGGTAGTAGGCAGCAAGCCGGCAGGCGGCCGATTCCAGCCTAAAACTTCCATACCATACCGCCACGGTCGAGGCTATAATTATAAATATATGCGTAGCAAGCAGCATCGCTGTTTACTCTTCTTGCCCGGAAATCAGCCCCTGAGACCGGGCCCTTTCATACCATTGTTTTCTGGCCCATTTGCGCATGTTGGGAATGGTATCTGTCTCGTCGATTATTTCAGTGCCCAAAAGTGTTTCCAGGATGTCTTCCATGGTGACCAGCCCGGCCACGCCACCGTACTCATCCACTACCAGAGCAATATGCTCGCGCCGGTCCAGCAGCTGTTCAAAAAGGCGGAACAAGTTGACCGTATCCGGTACTGCAAGAAGTTCGCGGCCCAGTTCAGAAACGGGTCTGTCCGTGTCATCTGTGGCCAGGGCTATAAGCAGATCGTCTTTTAAGATATATTTGCGGACGGTTTTTTTGTCGCTTTCATACAGAGGTATCCGGGAAACGTGGATACTGGGATACATTTTATATACTTCTTTTATGGGCATGTCCTCCGGCAGAGTGAACATGACCTTCCTCGGCGTCATTATGTCTGCCGCCATGATCGAGCCGAAACGCATCAGGTTTTTTAATATCCGGGATTCCTTTTCCAGAAACAGACCTTCTTCAAAGCCCAAATCCGCCAGGGCCCGAATTTCATCCCGGGTGACCGGCTTGATTTTTTTCCCCTTGTAAAAAAGGTATGTAATCAGCTGGGAGAGCTGGACCAGGGGGTAGAGAAAAAATATCAGGCCGCGCAGCATAATCACTGTGGGGCGGGCAAGACTTCGCCAGTAGAGGGCGCCGATGGTCTTGGGAATGATCTCGGATAATATAAGTATCAGAAATGTAAGCACCGCCGAGACCGCCCCTACGTATTGGCTGCCGAATACCGTTGCCGCCTGAGCGCCGACACCGGCTGCCCCCACCGTATGTGCGATGGTGTTTAAGCTCAAAATGGCTGCAAGCGGCCGGTCAATATCGGTTTTCATTCGGCGCAACTGAGCGCCGGTTTTCGGGTGCACCTCTTCGAATGCAGCGGTAAAGCTCGGAGTGATTGAAAGCAGCACGGATTCCATGACCGAGCACAGAAACGAGACGCCCAGTGCCAGTACAAGGTAGAAGAAAAGCAGTGTCATTTAGCCGTCGCTTCAGGTTTTTTTCAGGATAAACAGATGGACAAACCGGGGGTCCAGATCCTTTTCAGAAACCGATCCGTATTCATCTTCAATCTTTGAAAAAAGGTTTTCTATGGCCCGGCCGGCTTTTCGGGAAAGTTCCGGTTCGGTAAAACCCGTTGCATCTCTTAGCCATGCCAGAAAATCCGATTTAGCCGAGTCCTGAAGCAGATGGACGTTTTTGCCGGAAGACCACAGGCTTTGGAAAAACGGTTTGTAGGTTTCCACAGGGACGGATTTCGGGGCGGCCTCCAGCCCGAGCCTATCCCTGGCCCACAGGGTAAGAAGGAGATTCTCGTGGGTGAGAAAATGTTTTTCCGGCAGACTGGTCATATCCGGAGCCACACAGGAAAAGATCTCGTCAAAGTTTATGGCTTCCTCCAGGGCGGTCGCGGCTTTACTTATATCGGCCAGGGATTCGAATTCCCTGTACATTTGCCCTGTTTGGTAATTGTCGAAATATCTTGGCCGGGTCAGCAGAAGTCCGCCGATATAGCCCACCAGCCGTTCTCCCCAGAAACTCAACGCCAGATTATTTTTTGCAAACCAGCTGCGGGTCTTCCATTTGCGGGCCTTTTCCTTGAGTTCCATTACCAGGCCCCAGCCGGTTCGGAATATGTCTTCCAATGAATAACTGCGCAGGATTGAGACGCTTTGCTCCGGTGCCGGAAGTTCATCAGTACCGGCCAGCCTGTGGATGCCCAGGCTCAGGTATCCGCAGGTTTTGTGAACCGTGTGCCGCAGTTCTTCTCTTCCCCGGATCGGCTGCTGGTCGGCTGCGATAATCCGATTGCAGAGAGCCGCAAATTCTATCTGGAGTTCGTTTAGCAGTTCCTGAACATCAATTTTCCACAGGGCGGTGGAAAAAACCGTATTGCCGCTCATCAGCGCGCTGGGCTGAACAGGTACGGGCACCGTGAAATCGGTTTCCGCGTCTGTAGAAGCGAATTTTTTGCTGCGCTTTCGCACGGACTCCGGCCGCATCGGGGCATAAATTCCTATTGCCTCGTCAAAGGGGAGAAATCCTTTTTCCGCAAGTCTTATATTTCGCAGCCTGAATGATTCCTCTTCGCTTTCCGAGGGCATAACATTTGCACTGCGCAGCAGAGTCGACTGGTAGCCGAGATGGTCTTCGTCCGCGAGCCGCTCAAGCATCCTGTAGATGAAATGTTCCCGCTGATCCCTGGTTTCCTCGTCTTCAATAGCGTTTAAAAATTGATCCTTTATCCGGGTATAGAAGACTCCGTCGTAGGTAAAGAATCCGTCCGGAAAATCTCCGGGATCTTCCTGGTCTTCTATCACGAGGATTTCAACCGCTTCCTGGAGGTAGTATTCCAGAAGCTCGGGTTTTTCCTCCATTATCCACTGGGTGAAGCGCTCCGGGTCTGCCTGGGCAAGCAGATTCATCCAGTGAGTTAGAGCGCCGGTGCTGATCCGATCCCTTTTCCATATTTCCACATCCAGTATATATTCCCACTGGCGGTTCGATGCCAGCGAAAGCAGCTCCAGGGCGTCTTCCGGTCCTATGTCGTGGACAAGGAAAAATAAGTCTTCTTCGGCCATGGAATGCACCAGCGCGGTAGCCTGCGGATGTTCCAGGATCTCGTCAAGGGCCTTTTCCGGCTGCTTTGCCAATACGCGCCTTTTTTCCTCGGCCAGCCGGGCCAGTCGCTGCTTATGCCTGATTTGAATTTCTTTGTCCTCTTGGTTATCTTCGTTCATTTGAGATCTTATGATTTAAATTTATTTTCCGGGGCACTGTGCGCGGACCGCGTCATCAATTTCTGCATCACCGTAGGCTTTGTCAAAATAGTCGGAGAATTCTTTTGCCAGGGCTGCCGCGCGTTTGTCAAAGGCATCCCGGTCTGACCAGGTGTTTTCAGGATGCAGCATTTCACTGGGTACTCCGGGACAGGAATCCGGTACGTTTATATGAAATAGATTGTTTTCGGTATATTCTACTTCATCGAGTTTTTCTTCCAGAGCGGAGTTTAGCATTGCCCTGGTAAGTGTGATATCAATTCGCGATCCGATTCCGTAAGGGCCTCCGCTCCAGCCGGTGTTGACCAGAAATACGCGGGTGTCGTGTTCTTTCATCTTTCTGCCCAGCAAATCGGAGTAATATTTGGGCTTGTTTGCCATAAACGGCTGGCCGAAAAACCTGGAAAAGGTGGTCTGGGGCTCTTTTATCCCGGTTTCCGTTCCTGCGAGCTTGCTGGTATAGCCCATTAGAAACCATAGCATGGCCTGCTCCGGGTTCAGCCGGGAGATCGGGGGCAGAACCCCGTTGGCGTCTGCTGTAAGGAAAATAATTGTTGAAGGATGAGTTCCGGTCCCCTTTAACTTAACGTTTTCCAGATACCGGAGCGGATAGGACGCCCGGCTGTTCTGGGTTAAGCGATCGTCGAACACATCAACGCTGCCGTCCGGATATGTCATACAGTTTTCGATTATCACCCCGTTTTCTTCTGTTTCGCGGGCGTTGAACACGGCATTGTGGATTTCCGGTTCTTTTTCCGGGTCCAGGTCTATGAGCTTTGCATAACAACCCTGCTCAAAATTGGCGATTCCGTCTTCATCCCACCCGTGCTCGTCATCCCCGATCAGCGCACGATCCCTGTCTGCTGAAAGCGTTGTCTTTCCGGTACCGGAAAGCCCCAGAAACAGGGAGACTTTGCCGTGTCTGTCCTCGTTTGCAGAGCAGTGCAGGGGGAGGATGTTTTCATGCGGCAGATAGTAGTTCATGGCTGTAAACATTAGTTTCTTGGCGCTGCCGCAGTAGGCTGATCCATAAACCAGCCCGAGCCGGTTTTTAAAATCCATGGCAATTATCATGTCAGAGGCTGAGCCGTCTTCGCACTTTCTTAACCTGCCTTCATACCTGGAAGTGTCAATCTTGTCATACGGAACCACCGCCAGGGTAAAGGGTTTATCGGCGAATATGCTGTTTTCGATGTTTTGCGGTAAAGGCCGGAACATGTTCAATGTGAACAGACTTGTCAAGGCATAGTTAGTGATAGTTTTCACCGGCATCGCATAATCCGGATCCGCCCCTATGACCCTGTCTGTTACGAAAATACGCGGCTTTTTCCACAAGGTGGTCAGGGCGTCAACCCAGAGACTGTAGAATGTATCCGGATCAATGGACAGATTGTTCGGCGAGCTCCAGTCAATGTATTCTTCGAGTTCAGGGTGCCTGACTATTACGGTATCCTTTGGCGAACGCCCGGTGGATTCCGGGGGCGTCCATGTGGAAAGTGCGCCGCACGGCATCACCAGGGCTTCGCGGTACTCGATCGCATACCTGGTGATCTCTGTGCGCTTTAAGTTGGTGAGTACTTCCGGATGAGTTGCAAACATTTTGTTGAGTGTTTCAATGGCCATTTTAGGTCCTCTCTTATATGTTTGTTTGGTTGCCGGAGAGCTTTTCTGCAACCGGCATCTGAAGATCTATCCATTTAAGCACCTTGTCGAATTCCTCGCTGAGTTCAAAAAGTGCCTGCCCCCTGTGACTCACCCGGTTTTTTTCTTCTGCGGCCAATTGTGCAAAGGTTTTTTCCAGGGGAGGATAATAAAAGACCGGATCATAGCCAAAGCCGTTTTGTCCGGCGGGTTGCCGGGCAATCATGCCTTCGCACCTTCCTTCATAGGTCAGAGCCGCCCCCGTTGGTACTGCCACAGAGATCACACAGACAAAGGCCGCGCTCCGGTCCCCGGCGTTTTTCATCATTTCCAGCAATCCGGCACATTTTTCGGCATCAGTCGCGTTTTTTCCGGCAAAACGGGCCGAATGCACGCCCGGCTTTCCTCCGAGTGCGTTTACGCACAAGCCCGAGTCGTCTGCCAGCGCGGGCAGCCCCAGCACCCTGGCTGCAAAGGAAGCCTTTTTATATGCGTTTTCATCAAATGTCCCGCCGTCTTCTTTAACTTCCGGAATCGGTCCGAAATCGTTGAGATTTTTTACCGTAATCGGGTATCCGGACAGGATCTGCCGGATCTCTTCGGTCTTGCCCTTGTTGCGGGTGGCAATGACCAGGGGCTTTCGTTCATCCATGCCTGCCTCAAATATTGATATACAAGTTTCACAGCGTATTTTCCGGGTCTTATTCTACCCGGCAATAAATTCTATCTATATCGAATCCCCCCTGGATTGTAAACCCCTTTGAACGTGTCTTACGGTAAACGAAAAACACTTTACAGTGATTATTCCAGTGGTATATGAATCATTTAAAATTAAATAACGTAAAATCCACTCCGATATAAAGGAATTGTTCTTATGCACAAGTTGCTGCAGGAAAAGGCAGGTGAAAAACTGCTGCTTCTGGGAAACGAGGCTGTTGCCCGCGGGGCAATAGAGGCGGGTGTTGCTTTTGCCGCGACTTATCCGGGGACTCCGTCCTCAGAGATTTCGGCCAATCTCTACCAGATGTCCTTTCAAAGCGATCTTTACTTTGAATACAGCACCAACGAAAAGGTGGCCCTGGAGGTCTGCGCTGCTGCGGCCAATTCAGGCGTGCGCAGCATGTGTATCATGAAGCATGTCGGCATGAATGTGGCCTCGGACGCAATGATGACCCTGGCATACGTGGGTGTAAAGGCCGGCCTGGTGATACTTACCGCAGACGACCCCTATATGTTTTCCTCTCAGAATGAGCAGGACAACCGGTATTACGGAAAACTCTCCGGTCTGCCCATACTGGAGCCCTCGAACGTTGATGAGGCAAAGCGGATCATTCCATATGCCTTTGAACTTTCAGAAAACCTGGGCGAGCCTGTGATCGTGCGCACCACCACCCGGCTCAACCATTCCACTGGTCCTGTAGTGCTCGGAGAACTTGCTTCTTTTAAAACAAAAGGAGAATTTGTAAAAGACCCTTTCCATTTGGTCACTGTTCCCGCAGTATCGCGAAATCTGCATGCAAGGCTGATCGAGCGTATTGCACAGGCAGAGTCTCTTTCATGCGACTCGCCATACAACTTTATACAGGGCAACGGTTCCTCCGGGATCGTGGTAAACGGAGTGAGCTACAATTATGTGGCAGACGCGGTGGCAGAGCTTGGTATTGAAGACAGGGTCAGCATATTCCGGGTGGGTTTCTCCCACCCCATGCCCGGGCAAAAAATAAAAGAGTTTTTAAACAGAGTTGAAAAAGTGCTTGTGGTGGAAGAAGGCGAGCCTTATATGGAAGAGGCGCTCAGGGCTCTTGCCCAGCAAGCCGGATTGACCCTTGAGATCAGGGGCAAGGCCCCTGATCTGTTCTCCAGACTTTTTGAATATGATCCCGCCCTGGTACGCGAAAAGATCGCCGCTTATTTCGAAGTTCCTTATCAGGCCCCCGCCCCGCCCGAGCTGTCTGATGTGCCTGAAATTCCCCAGCGGCCGCCGAATCTGTGCGCCGGATGCTCGCACCGGGCAACCTTTTACGCGGTAAACAAGGCCACGGAGGGAATGGAAACCATCAAGCCCACGGATATAGGCTGTTATACCCTGGGATTTATGCCCCCGCTTTCAGCCGGAGATTTTCTGATCTGCATGGGCTCGTCGACCGGCACGGGCGGCGGGTTTTCACGGGCAACCGGCAAAAAAGTCATCTCTTTTATCGGTGACTCCACTTTTTTCCATTCAGGAATTCCGGGCCTGATAAACGCGGTATTTAACAATCACGACATTACCGTGGTAATCCTTGACAATCAAACCACCGCCATGACCGGCCACCAGCCCCATCCGGGAGTCGACATGGCGGCATTCGGAAGGCAGGGCTACGGCCGGGTCTCTATAGAATCCGTGGTGGAAGGTGTGGGGGTGCCCCATGTCAGCGTTATTCGTCCTTATAATGTCAAAAAGAGCATTGCCGCCATAAAAGAAGCAGTGGATTTCGAAGGAGTATCTGTTGTTATCGCCCGGCAGGACTGCGTGCTGCTGGCAAGGACCCTGAAGAAAAAAACCGGACGTCCCTTTACTGTAAATCCTGACAAATGTAGAAATCACCGCAACTGCATCAATGAACTCGCCTGCCCGGCATTTTATATCGAAAACCAAAGAGTCTGCATTGATGCGTCCATGTGCACCGGATGCTCGGTGTGCGCCCAGGTCTGCCCGGAAAACGCTATTGTGCCGCTAAAGGAGGGGAATTGACATGAAGACAACTCGATTGATAATAGTGGCCGTAGGCGGCCAGGGTAATCTGCTGGCACCGCGGGTGCTGGGGGAAGCCGCCCTTCGCCCAGAGGTTCCCGTACGAATGAGCGAGATTCACGGCATGGCCCAGCGGGGCGGA